>JAKQBU010000011.1 GCA_029573975.1 Planctomycetota bacterium | reverse complement strand
ATTGTTTTCCTGATGGCCCATGGCCCGTGTGACCAGGAAAACGCCCATGACAATCGCCAGGACACTTAAACCCAACAAGGCGCTCTGGTGGATTCTCATCGGAACCGTCATTCTTTTGGGTTTGGTACTTTATGTGCCTTCGCTGCGCGACCTTTTCCACTTTGCCCCCCTGCACGGGATTGATTTGTTCATCAGTTTGATCGTGGGAGGGGTGAGTATCATGTGGTTTGAAGGTTTGAAATTATTGCGGCGAAATTGAAGTTGCTTAAAGTTGACGGAAACGCCAAAAGTCAATATCGACTTCCAAAAATTGCTCTGACGCCCCGATAACAAGGGGACGACGAGCTTTTGACGCTGGCGTCAAAGTTATTTGATGGATCAGCTTATATCAGCTTTAGGGGTGGCAATTCCTCCCTCGGAAAACGGCATCTGGTATCCCAGAACCTCACAAATCGCCTCCACGGTTCGCCGCGTAGCCCCCTGATTGTCCAGTATCACCTGCCGCCCGCGCCGGCCCAGCGTTATAGCAAGTTCTTTATTTTCAAGTAATTCCGATACTTTCTCCGTTAGATTATTTCCATTGCGAACCACGGCGATTCCCTCGCCCCGCTGCAAAAGTTCCACGGTTTCGGTAAAGTTCTCGGTGTAAGGCCCCACGATAACCGGCTTACCCAGCCCCGCCGCTTCCATCATATCCGAGCCGCCCATCGGCACCAGCGACCGGCCCACAAATATCACCGCCGCCAGGCTGTAAAACTTCCGCAAATCCCCCATCGTATCCCCCAGGATCACCGCCTGCCCATCCTCCGGCCCCGCCGTATATTCCCCCGCCTTCACCCGGCTGTACCGCACCAACCGATACCCCCGCGATTCGATCAGCCGGGCCACCTCCTCAAAACGCTCCGGCTTTCGCGGCACAATCGCCAGCCGCACCGCCTGAAACCGTGCCTGCCGCCGCAGCGATTCATAGCTATCCAATACGATCGCTTCCTCCCCATCTCCCGTACTTCCCGCCACCCAAACCGGGCCCCCCTCAGCCGCCAACCCCAGCTTCCCCGCCAGTTCCGCCGCCCCGGCCACCGTCTCCCCCGTGTCCGCCGTATCATATTTGAGCGATCCCACCACTTTCACTCGCTCCGCCGGCACTCCCAGGATCCCAAACCGCCGGGCATACGTCTCATCCTGCGCCAATACCAGCGCCAGCCGCCGGAACATCGGCCGCACCAGCGGAGCGATCCGCCGGTACCGGGGGAACCCCTTCCCGCTGCTGATCCGGCCGTTGGCCACCACCACCGGCACGGAACGCCGTGCCGCGATAGCCGTAAAGTTATGCCATACCTCCAGCTCCATCAAGATGCATAGATCCGGCCGAATCCGGTCGAAGGCCCGCTGCACCGCAAAACTGAAATCCCACGGATAGAAAAACACCCGGTGCGCCTGCCCATACAAACTCTTCGCCCGTGCCATCCCTGTATCCGTCGTACTGCTGATAACAATCTCAAACTGCGGCAGCACCTGCCCCAGCATCTTCACCAGCGTGCCAATCGCGTTGATCTCCCCCATGCTCACCGCATGTATCCAGATGCACGGCTGCCGGCTGTACCGCTTGGGTACCGCCCCAAACCGCTGGCCCCACCCGCTGCGATACCGCCGCTGAAATAGAACCCGGTACAGCAGCCAGGGGGACAGAATCAGCAGAATAATTGCGTAAATAAGGTCCAATAAATAACATATAATCATGATCGAAATCCAGATAGAAAAAAATCACCAGACCATTGTGGGAAAATTACGTTCGGTGAGCAAGTGAAATTTCCGGTAAAAATAATCCGATTCCATTCTGAACCACAATTTTGACGCCGTCATCATAAACTCATCAACCCTTGTTATTGGGGAGCCGGAGCTGATTATGGATGTCCGTTCCGACTTTTGGCGATTTTATCTATTTTGCTTGCTTCCAGGGAAAAAAATTCCTATTCTGAGAGTGAAAGCGAGTTCAGAAAATCGCAGAGGATAGGAAAAGTAAAGATGCCGGACAATCCTCGGAAAGTCGTTTTGCTGATAGAGTCTTCCTCCGCATGCGGCAGAAAGATGCTGCGGGGAATTGCCAAATATTCCTCGCTGCACAAGCCCTGGGCCTTTTTTCTGGAACCCTTGTCCTATAAGGAAATCCCCGCCCGAAAAAATACACTGTCCTGGCTGCGGGAAATCGAACCAGATGGGATCATTGTCCGTGATCTGGAAAAAGTTGAGCAGATCGCGGCGATGGGCAAGCCGGTCATCGTCGGCAGTACGGTCAAGAAAGGGATTTCCAATCTGCCTATGATTGTTACGGATTCCGAGATGATCGGCAAAATGGGAGCTGAGCATTTTCTGGAGCGGGGATTTCGGGATTTTGCCTATTGCGGCTACGATGATATGGCGTGGTCCTTGAAACGCAGTGAAAGTTTTGCAGCCCGTGTTCTGCAATCCGGATGCCGCATTCACCAGTATCAGCAGCCGCGCGGCAAGATGCAGCGAATCTGGAAGAAAGAGCAAAATCGGCTGGCGGCCTGGCTGGAAGCGCTGCCCAAACCGGTGGGAATTATGACCTGCTGTGATTACCGTGGCCAGCAGGTTATGGAAGCCTGCAAATTAGCCCGGATTCAAGTACCGGAAGAAGCGGCGGTATTGGGGGTGGATAATGATGAGGTAATCTGCAATTTGTTTTTACCGCCGCTTTCCAGCATCGATATCGATTTTGAAAAGGCCGGTTATGACGCGGCGGAACTGCTGGATCGGCTGATGGCCGGCGAGATGATGAAAAGCCAAAAAATTATCGCTTTACCAAGCCTGATTGAGACGCGTCAATCTACCGACATCTTCGCCATGCAAGATGTGGAGGTAGCCAAGGCGGTGCGGTATATCCGCGAACATGCCCGGGAAATGATACAGGTTCCGGATGTGATAGAGGCCACAACTCTATCCCGGCGCTGCCTGCTCGACCGGTTCCACAGGGTGCTGGGCCGTTCGATTCATGAAGAAATCACGCGCGTTCGCATCGATAAAATTTCCCGGCTGCTGTTAGAGACCAATCAGTCGATAGCACAAATAGCAATAAAGCTTGGATACACCGGTGATGATCATTTGGCGAGGTATTTTAAAAACGAGACCGGCATGACGCCCCTGGCATTTCGTAAACAATTCATTACTAAATAATTATGATTCTCATTCCTTCTTTCATATCACCCATCAAATATACGGAATCAGGATTTGAGGCATTGCCAGAAATGGCGAATTTTTTACCAGATATGGCTTTGTGAATTTTATGGCCCGAGAAGATAATGGTGTATGTGATCCAGGAACAAGAAAGTACTGGATTGATAACATACTGTGAATTCGATAGTTACGAAGTGAGATACGGAACCTTGTAACACGATACGACGGTTAATCTGGTATTCATTCGGCCATATGCTGCCGATGTTTTTGCGCCGGCATGTGGGTGCCCAGGCATTACCTGAATAACCACCAGTATATAGGATCCATCTGGGTAAGGATGGTATTGGATGAATCTGAAACTACATCAAGCCATGTGGCAGCGACAGGAGATCGGCCGGCCGCTGCTGGGGATCAATGCCGGGTTCATGGCCAGCCAGCGGTTTCCGCTGCTGATGAAGCATGTAGCCGGGAAGGCGGTGCGGCCGGAGGATATCCGGGTGGATTTGTTTTTACAGGATTGCGACCGCCTGTACGAAACGCATCAAAACCTGGGCGATTATCCCTATGTGGCGGCCCCGTTTGCAGGTATGGCCTGGCTGGAGGCGATCATGGGATGTCCCATTCAGGCTTCGGATACCAACCTGTGGGCGGAACCCTGCATATCCCAGTGGGACCAGTGGCACTGGCAAAAACCCGACCGCCAGAATCCGTGGTACCAGAAATTGATCGAGCTGATGGGGGCCCTGGTCGAGCATTCGCGCGGGCGGTACCAGGTGGCGCCGACCCTGATGCGGGGGCCATCGGATATTCTTTTTGCCCTGCGGGGCGCTTCCAACCTGCTGATGGATCTGATCGATGAGCCGGAAGTGGTGAAGAGGGCGGCGGCGCTCTGCGCGGAATTCTGGGTGGAAGCGGCCCAGGCACAATTGGAATGTATCCCCCATTCGGATACCGGGTATATCGCCGGGGATGCGGCCCTGCGAAGCTGGGCGCCGGATAAACTGGCCTGGCTGCAGGAAGATGCGATGGCACTGCTGTCGCCGAAGATCTTCCGCGAATTTTTCCTGCCGCTGGACCGGCAAATCGCCGGCCAAATTCCCTGCATTGCCTTTCATCTGCATGGTTCGGCCTTGTGGGCAATTGACGATCTGTTGGGGATTCCTGAAATCGACGTGATGGAACTCAATCTGGATGACGCCAATTGTGACGTGGAGGGAACCCTGAACGGGTGGAAGAAGATTCAGGCCCGCAAGCCGCTGGTCATCTGGCGAATGTATGGCGAGGATTTTCCCGCCTGGCTGGAAAGAATTCTGAAGGAACTACCGGCTAACGGCGTCTCGATTCATGTTTCCACCCGTGATCTCGAAGAGGCCCGAAAAGTAAATGAGATATTCCAAAGTAAGGTAAATCAGACCCAATCAAAATCCATAGTTTAAACGGAGAAATTGTTCTATGAAAATTACCGAGATTGAAACATACACCGTGAGTGCCGGCTGGAAAAACTGGCTTTTTCTCAAAGTCTGTACCGATGAAGGACTCTACGGAATCGGCGAAGCCACCATCAACGGCTTTATCAAGACCACGGAAGCGGCGGTGCATGAACTGAAGCATTTCGCCATCGGCCAGGACCCCCGCCGGGTCAATGCCATCGCCAAAAAAATTATCGAGACCATCCAGGACGCCGGCCATATTCATCGGCTGGTCATGGCGGGCATCGAAACGGCCTGCTGGGATATTCTGGGCAAATCGCTGGGTGTGCCTGTCTATCAGTTGCTGGGCGGCCAGCATCGCGATAGTATTCTGGGGTATGCCAACGGCTGGTATCGCGCGGAGCGAACGCCGGAGAATTTTGTGGCAGCGGCAAAAGTGGCGGTGAAAAAAGGATTTCGCGCGGTCAAACTGGATCCCTTCGGGCTGGCCCGGGGCTTTATCAGCAATCAGGACCTGGATCTGTCGTATGATATCCTCAAGGCCCTGCGGGAGGAGTTCGGGCCGGAGTTTAAAATTCTGATTGATGTGCATTGCCGCTTCACGCCGCGGGAATCGCTGCGGGTGGCTACCCGGCTGGCGCCGCTGGATCTGTACTGGTGGGAAGAACCCACCTCCAGCGAACGCGAAGAGCTTACCAATGAAATCGCGGCCCAATGCCCGATCCCGGTGGCGACCGGCGAGCAATATGACAAAATCGGCCGGTTCCAGACGCTGGCCATCGGCGGCGGCGTGGGCATATTCCAGCCGGAGCCGATGTCGCTGGGCGGGATTACCAATACCATCGCCGTAGCCGGCATTGCCAAGGCCAACGGCGCCTGGATCGCGCCGCACCAGAGCGGCGGCCCTGTGGCCACGGCTGTCTGTTTGCAGTTGGCGGCCTGCGTGGATAATTTCCTGATCCAGGAGTATTTTGACCCCTTTAACGATCCCTGGACGAAAGACCTGGTAACCTGGACACCACAGATTGATCCAAAAAACGGCCATCTGTCGTTGCCGACCGCACCAGGCCTGGGGATTGATTTAAATCTGGATGTCGTCCGGGAACATCCGTATGATCCGAACGCCTATCTGGATACGTCCAAGAAAGGCTGGGAAAAACGGCTGGGAACCGGGAAAACCAAAAAGAAATAACAAGGCTTTTACATTATAGAAGGAGATATTGTTTTGCGAACTTTTCATATACTTTATACGGGGGATTATCTGGATGAATCCGGGGAAGTGGCCTATGGCGACATCGGGCTAGGCCTGTACGAAAATCTGCCGCATATGGAATACGATTTTATCCGGGACCAGGCCCCTCCCACCGGCGATTCAACGTATTGGAGCCGGTTGTATTCGCTCCAGATCGAACCGGAACATATTGCCGAGGCGAATGGCCTGATAATATTCCGTCCCTGGCTGAAAGCGTCGGCCTTTGCCGGGGGGGCGGAGAATCTGGTAGTGGTGGGCCGCGCCGGGGCGGGTTATGACAAAATCGATCTGGACGCCTGCACGAAAAATAATGTGGCGGTATTTAACGCTCCCGACACCCTGACCCATTCCACGGCTTCTTCCGCCCTGCTGCTGATGCTGGCGCTGGCTAAGCGGCTGCCCGAACAGGAAAAAATGGCTCACAGCGGCTGCTGGAATTATCAGGCGAAAATTATCGGTCTGGACCTGGAAGGGATGACGCTGGGGATCATCGGGCTGGGGAAAACGGGGATGGAACTGGCCCGGCTGGTTCAGCCCTTTGGGATGCGGATCCTGGCCTATTCGCCCCACGCTAAAAAAGAACAGGCGGAAAAGCTGGGAATCACCCTTCTGGATCAAATAGATACCCTGTTCCGCCAGTCGGATTTTGTCAGCCTGCATAACCGGCTGGAAAAACACAACCACGGCTTCATCGGCGAGAAACATTTCCGCCTGATGAAACCGACCGCTTACTTTATCAATGTGGCTCGCGGCGAACTGGTCCAGCAGGAAGTACTGGTTCAATGTCTGAGAGAGCACTGGATTGCCGGGGCGGGCCTGGATGTGTATCAAACGGAACCGCTGCCGGCCGGAGATCCGCTGATGAAGCTGGATAACGTGATCCTGACGCCCCATTGGCTGCCCTCCACGCGGCAGGCGTGCTATGCCACCGGGTCCACCGTAGCCCGGGGCATGATCGAGGCGGCGCAGGGCAGGATCCCGGAGCACATCCTCAACCCGGCCGTTCTGACCCAACCGGGTTTCGCTGCGAAACTGCGGCGGTTTGAAGTGAATACGCTTCCGGACAGTCCCGCCCCAAAAACGGCCAAAATCAAAACCCGGTAAACGTTTTTTACGAACAGGACATCATACAGGAAAGGAATCTATTATGCAGCGAATCTTATTTTTAGGGACCATAACCTTATTTTTTACCCTGTTTGTATCTCCATTATATGCTGTGGAGGTTACCTCCAGCGAGCTGGAGCAGGCCCGGATGTGGGTGGCGGAAAAATTTTCTGAGTCGCCGGCGGGCCTGCGGCCCTTCTCTTTCGAATATGGCGATCAGAATTCCGCCGACTTGCTGGGAAAATGGACCTGCGCGCGGGATGAGAAGAAACTGGATGGGCAGCGGACCCAGATTACCCTGGCGTATCAGGATTCTGCGACGGGGCTGGCGGTGCGGTGCGTGGCCATTGCGTACCTGGATTTTCCTACCGTCGAATGGACGCTGTATTTCAAGAACAACGGTTCGGCCGATACCCCCCTGCTGAAAAATATCCAGGCACTGGATTTCCAAATTGAACGCCGGCCGAATTCGGATCAGGCCCAGAAGAACATGTATGATACCGGCGAAGATATGTCCGAATTCATTCTTCACCACCATACCGGCAGCAGCCACGCCCGGAATGACTTCGAGCCGCACCAGACCATCCTGAGTCCCAGCCTTTCCAAAACCATCGCCCCTTTCGGCGGCCGGTCCACCAATGAAAACCTCTCGTACTTTAACGTGGAGATGCCGGGTGAACAGGTGGTTATCTCGGAAGGCAAAACCGCCATCTGGGAAAAGACCCGGACGGAGCGGAAACCGGGAAAAGGAGTGATCGTAGTGGTAGGCTGGCCCGGCCAGTGGGCCGCTCAATTTATTCGCAATGAAACCAACGGGCTGCGTATTCTGGCCGGTCAGGAGCTGACCAGCTTGCTCCTGCATCCCGGCGAAGAAATCCGGACTCCCTTGATGGTTTTGCAATATTGGGAGGGCGATCATCAACGGTCACAGAATATCTGGCGGCAGTGGATGTTCAAGTACAATCTGCCGCGCCCCGGCGGCGAGCTTCCCCCGCCGCTGCTGACCCCGTGCAGTTCCCATCAGTTCAATGAAATGCTCAACGCCAACGAGGAAAATCAGAAATTGTTCATCGACCGCTATCTGGAAGAAAAATTGAATCCGGATTACTGGTGGATGGATGCCGGTTGGTATGTCAACAGCGGCACCTGGGTCAATACCGGCACGTGGGAGGTCGATACCAAACGCTTTCCGAATGGTTTGCGGGCGGTTTCAGACCATGCCCATGCCAAAGGAGTCAAAATCATCGTCTGGTTCGAGCCGGAACGGGTCACAGAAAATTCCTGGCTGTGGGACAATCATCCCGACTGGCTGCTCAGCCCCGGGGATGTTCCGGAAAAGGTCGGCTGGATGCGGCAATGGAAAATATTCGATCTGGGCAACCCGCAAGCCTGGGACTGGCTGACCAACCACGTAGATAAGCTGATTACCGAACAGGGGATCGACCTATACCGGCAGGACTTCAATATCGACCCTTTGTTTTTCTGGCAGAATCACGACGAACCAGACCGGCAGGGAATTACCGAAAATAAATATGTCAGCGGTTACCTGGCCTATTGGGATGAGTTGCGCCGGCGCCATCCGAACATGCTGATCGACTCCTGTGCCTCCGGGGGCCGAAGGAACGACCTGGAAACGATGCGCCGCGCCGTGCCCTTTATCCGCAGCGATTATATCTTCGAAGAGATCGGCCAGCAGTGCCATTCCTACGCGATTAACTGGTGGATTCCCTATCACGGTACGGGAACGTTTCTGATTGAACCCTATCATTTCTGGAGCACCATGGCGCCACACGTGACCCCCTGCTGGGACCTGCGCGACCAGAACCTGGATTATGAGTCGCTGCGCCGCTGGCTGGGGCAATGGCGGCAGGTCGCTCCCGGTTATTACGGCGACTACTACACCCTCAGCCCCTATAGTTTGCAGGATGATGTCTGGATGGCCTGGCAGTTTGACCGGCCGGATCTGAACCAGGGCTTTGTGCAGGCCTTCCGCCGGTCCAACAGTTATACCCTGACGGCCCAGTTCCCGCTGCGGGGGCTGGATCCGCAGGCACGCTATACTATCTCCACCATCGACGGCAAGGACGAACAGACCTTTACTGGTCGTGAATTGATGGAAAAGGGCCTGCCTGTCACCATCCCGGACACTCCCGGGGCGGCGGTGATAACGTATAAGAAAAAGTAAGAAAACGATAAGAGGAATCGCGTGACGCTGAAAAGAATCTTCATAATAATCGTAATTTTGGGGTGTGGTAGTGTTTGTTGGGCCGTTTCACCCACTGCCCAGGAACAGGAAATGGCCCGGCATTGGATGGCCGATCGGTTTGAATCCAAGTCTGCTGCCTTGCTTCCGTTCTCCTTTCTGTACGATGACAAACCGTCCGCAAGTTTTCTTTCCGAGTGGAACCTGCAAAAATCCCAAAAGCCTCTGGACAAGAATCGCCATTCCCGCACGCTGGTTTTTCAGGATCCTGTAACGGCACTGCAGGTTCGCTGCGTGATCGTGGAGTACGCGGATTATCCGGCGGTGGAATGGACCGTATATCTCAAGAACACCGGTTCCCAGGATACACCGATCCTGAAGGATATCCAGGGTTTGGATGCCGTCTTTCACCGGGGGCAGGCGAGTGAATTTGTACTGAACGGCATCAAAGGGGACTGGACGGTGGCGGAGGGGTATCAGCCGTACCAGATTCCGCTTGGCCCGAACGCCCGGAAGGATTTTACCCCCAGCAATCATCTGGGCAAATCCAGTTCTGGCCCGGACGGATGGCCCTACTTCAATCTGCAAATACCGGGAGGGGGCGTGCTGATAGCGGTCGGCTGGCCGGGACAATGGGCCGCTTCCTTCATCCACGACGCGGAGGATGGCCTGCGGATTCAGGCCGGTCAGGCCTTGACCCATCTGGTGCTCAAGCCCGGCGAGGAAATCCGAACGCCGCTGATCGCGATGGTTTTCTGGCAGGGAACCGACATCGTGCGGGCACAAAACCTCTGGCGCCGCTGGTATATGGCCCACAACATGCCCCGCACCAACGGCCAAACCCAGCCGCCCGTTACCCAAATCCAGGTCGGCGGTTCGATGGCCGAAGTCCCCGGCATCCAGAAATTTATAGAGACCGTCGGCAAACCGGACATCTGCTGGCGCGATGCCGGCGCCGGCGGCACCACCTGGTATCCCAGCAGCAGCGGCCCCTATAAAGATGTCCTCGCCTGGCTCAACACGGGTACCTGGGAAATTGATCCGACCCTATATCCGAATGGCTTCAAACCGTTCAGCGACTGGGTCCATTCTCAGGGGATGCAGTTTCTCCTGTGGTTTGAGCCGGAACGGGTGGGCGATCCGAATTCCTGGCTGGGCAGCAATCATCCGGACTGGCTTATGCCGGGCATGGGCCAGGGGTTGATCCTCAATGAAGGCCACCCGGACGCGCTGCGCTGGCTGATCGATCACGTGGATGGCATGGTTAAATCCCAGGGTCTTGACTGGTATCGCGAAGACATGAACGGGGACGGGCCTATGCCGGCCTGGCGCAACCATGATACACCCGACCGGCAGGGAATCACGGAGAATCACTATGTGCAGGGGCATCTGGCTTTCTGGGACGAACTGCGACGGCGAAACCCGCACTTGCGGATCGATTCCTGCGCCTCGGGCGGACGGCGCAACGATCTGGAGACGATGCGGCGGGCCGTGCCGCTCACCCGCAGTGATTTCCAGTTTGCGGATATGCCAGGTGTGGTGGAAGGCAATCAGTGTCACACGTACGGCCTCTCGTTCTGGCTGCCGTTTTATGGCAACGGCTGTTATTTTTACGATCCGTATTCTTTCCGAAGTTTCTATATGCCGCTGTTCGGGATGGGTGGAATGAACCAGGGCAATGCCCAGGCGCAAAAACAAGCCTATACCGAATGCCGCAAAGTAGCCCCTTACATGCTCGGCGATTACTATCCGCTGACGCCCTACAGCCTGGAACTCGATCAGTGGATCGCCTGGCAGTTCAACCGGTCGGAGGAAGGGGACGGCTTGGTCCAGGTTTTTCGGCGCAGCGCCAATCAGGAGACGTCGCAAACTTACCGCCTCAGCGGCCTGGATCCGGCGGCGCAATACGAGCTGACCAATTTTGATGTGGAAGGAACGACGAGTTATGGCGGCGGTGAACTGATGGAAAAAGGACTATCTATCGTCCTGATGGATTGTCCCGGTTCGGCCGTTATTGTTTATAAGAAGAAGTAGAACAGGTCACAAAAAATATTTATTTCAGGAAGCAGGTGAGTATGGACACGACAATGGTGCTGGGTATTTTGGTGGTGGTGGTGGCTGGTCTGATTCAGGGCAGCGGCGGCTGGCCGATCAAGGTCATGAAGAAGTTCGGCTACGAACAGTGGGCCTTTATCGGGATGCTCGGAGGTCTGATTATTATCCCGTGGGCTGTTACCCTGTTGTTCTGCCCGCGTGCGTTTGAGGCCTATGGCAGTGTCGATCCAATGGTCCTCATTAAATCGAATATCTTTTCCCTGAGTTGGGGAATTGCCAATATCTTGTGTATGTTATGCTTCGTGCGGATTGGCTTCTCGCTCACCGGCGGGATTCTTACCGGAATCGGCGTGTCGCTGGGTGTGATTATGCCCATGGTCTTTAAGGGATCGGGGCGTTTCAAGGACGCTCCCGATCTAAACAGTCCGGCCGGGCGTCTGGTGCTGATCGGAGTGGCCGTTATGATTGTAGGGGTGGTGGTGGCTTCCATGGCGGGTTTCGGACGGGATAAGGCCCTGCAAAAGACCCAGCAGAAATCCGGCAGTTTTCTGGCCGGTTTAATCATGGTTATCATCGCCGGTGCCCTTTCCTGCGGTATCAGTTTCGCCTTTGTGTATAGTCAGGGGCCGATCGTGCAGGCCATGAAGGACCGCGGCGCCGGCGAAATCCCGGCCAATTTTGCCGTCTGGGCCGTCGGTCTTATGGGCGGTGCGCTGATTAATGTCTTATATCCTGCTTACCTGATGACCAAAAATAAAACCTGGGGTGTCATGAAAGGGGCCGGTAAGGAAATTCTTCTGGCAGTCATTATCAGCATCAATTTAAGCGTCGGTATCGCGCTGATGGGCAAGGGCATGCTCATGCTGGGGGCCCTGGGTGCATCCGTCGGGTTCGGTGTGCAGCAGGCCATGCAGATGCTCGGTACGCAGGGAGTGGGATTTGTGGGGGGCGAATGGAAAGGCGTGCACGGCTCCCCGCGCCAACTGATTTACGCGGCGGTCGCCCTGCTGATTATCGCGGCCCTGATTATGGCCTATGGTAACAAAGTGGCCGGTACGAACTGAATCTAAGCTAAATGGAGTCTAATATGAACAAGAAAACCCTGATCGAAAATTTGAAGAAAGTGGGAAAACCGACGGAAACCTATCAAAGCCCGGACGGCACCAGCATCGTGATATTGCCCTATGGCGGCCGGATGCTGGGCTTGTATGCCCCCGGCAGCGAGCAAAATTTCTATTGGACGCATACCGCCCTGGAAAGCGTGGAATCGGCCAAAGAATTCTATGCCGGCCAGCAGTGGCACAATTCCGGCGGCGACCGGACCTGGCTGGCGCCGGAAGCGGATGTTTTCTTTCCCAAATTCCCCAAGCTCGATCCCTATTTTCAGCCGCGGCAGTTGGATCCCGGCAATTATCAGGTGGTCGAAAAGGATGGCACCGTACAACTGATCAACAAGCTGGCCATAACCCTCTCGCGGACCGGGCAGGAGGTCCCCCTGGAAATTTCCAAATCCTTTGGAGCAGCTCCCAATCCCCTGCAGCACGAAGCCGATACCCAGAAATTGCTGGACCGCCTCGAATACGCCGGCTACTGCCAATATACTTCGCTGGAGATCCAGAGCCAGGACGCCTCCCGGATGGGGCCGGTCGGTCTCTGGAACCTGGTGCAGATGCCGCATCGAGGCGACCTGCTGATCCCCACCTATGTTCCCACCCAGCCCCGGCTTATCATGGGCAAAATCAGCCGGGAAGA
>JAKQBU010000589.1 GCA_029573975.1 Planctomycetota bacterium | reverse complement strand
GCGGGAAGTGCAATCCGGGGAGATGGAGCGTCAGGCCGAACTGCTGCGGAATATGCAGGACACGATTCAGGTTGCCAAAAGCAAGCTGGAAAAGGACCTGAAGGAGCTGGAAACGGAAAAACAGCAATTCAGCCGGAAAGTCAGCCAGCAGGAAGAGGCGGCCAAAGACGAGGGTTTCCAGAAAGCCCTGAAGAATTATATTTTGATGAAGCCGAAATATGCCAAAGAAGATTTTATGAAAATGGAGGAAACCGAAGCGGTCCGGTATCTGGCGGCCATGAAACCGGATGTCGCCACGCGAATTTTCAATCAGTTCAAGACGGCGGAAGAGCAGGAAAAACGCAGGCAACTGATGAAATTGCTGGAAGAATATAAGGTGCTCAGCCTGAATGATGCGGTTCAGGCGGGCAGTTAATCCGAGGATGTAGCACAGTGTTGCAGGTGAAACGATTACAACTAGAAACGCCCGACTGGAATGCGGCCGGGCATCCGAGCCAGGCCCGGCGGCCGGACGACGGATTTGAAGCCGTTTTTCATACCATCCGGCAGGATTTCAGTGAAAGTGCCAGGACGGCGGCTGCCCAGCGAAATGCTGAAGGACAAAGACGGATCGAGGAGGTCAAACCCGATTCATGCGGCAAAAAAGAGAAGCCGGACGGGGAACTGGAGATCGAGGCAGAGAATGGGTTTGAGGAACCAAGCCTCGAGAACGATATCATTCCGGCCGAATCCGAAGAGGAGCCGGTTGTGTCTGAACGGCCTGTCGAGGAGACGGTCGAACCGGTGGAGGGGGAGTCGGAGGCGGAGGGAGAGGGGGAGGTGGGGGTGGATGTGAACGCGGTGGTTGAGGCGGAGGAGGCGGTGTATCCGGCCGCAATTGAATTTTCCGCGTCCGCGGAAGTTACAGACGCACAGAAGCTTATCATCAGCCTTCCTGGTGCTGTGAAAGAGACGGAACTGCTGCTGCAGTTAGCCGGGCAGGCCAATGCCAAGATGGTTCGGGAACAAATTGCCGGGTGGAATGCTTCGAGTCAGCCGGTTTTGGCAAAGCCGCAAACCGCACCCCAGATGGATTCTGTACCCTTTTTGAATGGGAATGCGGCGGTGGAGACGAATGGCAGGAGCGAAGCTGCGGTTTTGGAATTGGAATTGCCCATTGAACCGGCAGCCGAAGAACAGAGCAACCCGGGAATGGTTTTGATCAAAGAACCGGTGCGAGTGCCGCAAACCGGGGATCCGGCGGAGCAAAAGCCGGCGGTGATGGCAGCCGTGCCGGTGGAGAAGGAACAACCGCAGCCGGAAAGCAAGCCGGTGGTGCAAACGCGGCCGGACGTGCCGGTTGCCGTTGGAGAAGAAGAAAAGCAGCCGGAATCCCAAATGGATTCCCCGTCGGATTTCCAGCCAGAGGACCGCCGGCACACCGGGCTATCCCAGACGGGGGAGAAACCGGTGGTCCGCGGATATGCGGAAGCGGCCCAGGCGGCGGCCAATCCGCCGGCTCATCGAGCCGGGGAACCGGAGAAGAAACAGCCGGTTTCCGGGGAGGCCGTTGCAGTCGATCCGTTGAAAAATCTTATCACGGACAAAAGCCATTCGGTTCCGCAGAAATCTCTGGCCAGCCCCTCCGCTGTTCCCTCCGCCGCTGCTGCCGCCGGTGGGGAACTGAAAGAAAATATGGATCAGATGGTGAAATCGGTACAGGTGGCCCAGGCGCAGGGCGGATCGCGTGTACAATTGCGGCTGGACCCGCCGGAACTGGGGATGCTGCGTATCGAGATGCGGCAAACCGAAAACGGGCTGATGCTGCAGATGCAGGCCAGCACGCCCAAGGCTCAGCAGATGCTGCAGCAGAGCAGCGGGGAACTGCGGGCGGCGCTGGAGTCGCAGGGATTTCCGAATACCCAGATCGAGGTGCAGTTGCGGCTGGATCTGCGGAATGATTCCACATCCCAAAATTACCGCGAAAGGGAGCAGGAACAGGAATCCATGTTTCAGCAGCAGGCCGGCCAATTCGGCTCGCCCCAGCAGGATGGCCAGGGGGAATATGCCGGATGGCCGTCGGAGGGGGATGTTTTCCCCGAAGAAGAGCTGATCCCGCCGGATGCGGATAAGGCGGCGGAGAATGGAAAACAGACGGTTTCGCATCCGGAATGGCAGGAACTGGCCTTTGCCAGTCTGGATATAAGGATTTAAGGTATGAAAAGACAATCGGTCCTGGAGAAAGGAGATGTTTTGTGACGGATGTATCTGCATTGACCGGTACGAGCACCACCACGGCTGCTACGGCGGATGCCACCCAGACGCTCAGCACGGATGAATTTTTGCAACTGCTGCTGACGGAGCTGACCAATCAGGATCCGTTGGAACCGATGTCCAACCAGGACCTGCTGAACCAGATTTCGAGCATTCAGCAACTGCAATCCAATAAAGAAATGATGAGTTCGTTTGAGGGGATGGTGGGAAAATTTGACGGATTTATCGACGGTTTTGACGGGTTCCTGGACAACCAGAACGGCAGTATCGACCGGCTCGACAGTTTCATGGTGCGGCAGCAGTTGAATTCCGCCAGCCAGATGATCGGCCAGATGGTCGCGGGGAACAACACGGACGGTACCTTTACGGTGGGGAAGGTGGTAGCGGTGAATGTGGAGGACGGGAAGGTTTTTCTGACGCTGGACACGGGGGAAAAAATCAATATGGATGATATGACCCGGCTGGGAGGGACCAGCAGTAAAAGCCTGATTGGCGAACTGGCGGTCGGAGTGAGCGATGGGGAAAATGTGGTGGGGGTGGTGGAATCGATGGAAATCGACAACGACGGCAAGGTGGTTCTGACGCTGAAAACGAAAAATTCTCTGGGGGAAGAAACGAAAGTGGATGTTCCGCTGGAGAATATCAGCCTGATCAATCAGGATACGGCGGGGTATTTAATCGGCAGCCAGGTGGAAGGTTTTGCGGGGGAGGAATTTGTGCAGGGTACGGTGACCAGTTATCAGTTGCAGTCAAATGGCGTGAATTTGATTTTGGGTGGCACGACCGTGCTGCCCCTGCTGGGTCTGACAGGAATTAACAACAGTAACAGTTAACAAGCTTCGGAGGTAGCCATATGGGTTTGACGTCATCATTGTTCGCCGGTCTTTCCGGGATGAAGACCAATGAATACCGGATGGATGTAATCGGTAATAATATTGCCAATGTGAATACGACGGCCTTTAAGTCGTCTCGTGTGACATTTCAGACGCAGTTTTCCCAGACGTTTAATTTTGGGTCGGCCCCGAGCGGGCAGATTGGCGGAACCAATCCCATGCAGGTAGGGACCGGCAGTATGATCGGGGTGTTGAATCGCGATTTTACCGGCGGTTCGCCGGAAACCACCGGGAATAAGAAGGACCTGGCGATTCAGGGGCAGGGGATGTTTATCCTGCAAAAGTCGGATGGTTCCCAGGTGTACACCCGTGATGGGAATTTCCAGTTCAATGCCGAGAATTATCTGCTGTCGGGAGACGGATATTTTCTGCAGGGATATAACGTGGACAGTGAATTCAATATTGTGGAAGGCTCCCTTTCCAGCCTGCGTATTCCCGTTGGGGAAGTGACCACGGCCAGCACCACCAGCTATGCCCAGTTCAGCGGCGATCTGAATGCCGAAGGGGAGGTAGGCACTCTCAGCCCGCTTCTGACCAGCTCCACCAGCCATAATTTTACCTCGGATGCGGCCGGGACTACTCCCGCTGCCGCCGGTACGGCGTTAACCAGCCTCTATGATAATGGCGTCCAGATGTTTGTGGACGGCAATGTGATTACCCTGGCGGAGGCGAATAAAGGGGGCGCCAATCTGCCGGAGGAAGAATTTATTATTGGCACCACGGGTACGACCTATGGCGAATTTGCGGCCTGGCTGGAGGATGTGCTGGGGATCAATACCTCAGTGGATCTGCCGGATACCGGACATGATATCGATGGGGATTTGACAAATGATTTGCCGGGTGTCTATATCCAGGCCGACGGCAGCCTGGCGATCATATGTAATTATGGGAAAGATAATGAGATTGCATTAGACGACGGAGCGATCAGCGCTTCGCAGGGAGAAGGACTCTCTCTGCCTCCGAATACCCTTCCCTTTCGATTTTCCAGTAACATTACCACGGAAACGGAACGAGCCAGTTTGGGGGAAAGTCTCCGGACCTCTTTTGAGGCGTATGATTCTCTGGGCGTACCTATGGAAATTGTGGTGACACTGGTCATGGAATCGAAAAGCAGCGACGGGATCACCTGGCGTTTTTATGCCGAGAGTTCCGATGATACGGATGCCGACCGGGTGCTGGGCACCGGGACGGTCAAATTTGACAGTTCCGGCAATTTTCTGGAGGCGACCGACCGCAATATCACCATCAATCATACGGATACCGGAGCGGCCACACCGCAGACCATTACCCTGGATTTCAGCAGCATGGACGGCTACGCCATGGATAGCGCCATATCCCTGCTGAGCCAGGATGGCTTTATTGCCGGCACGTTGCAGGATTTCTCGATTGGTTCCGACGGGATCATTATCGGCTCTTTCGATAATGGCCTGACCCGCCAATTGGGACAAGTGGTTCTGGCGACCTTCCGGAATTACGAAGGCCTGGTGGCGCAGGCGGACAATCTCTATACCACCGGCCCGAATTCCGGCTCCCCGCTCATCAAGAAAGCCATGGAACTGGGCGCCGGCAGTATTACGGCCGCTGCTTTGGAGATGAGCAATGTGGACCTGAGCCGGGAGTTTATCAACCTGATCATCAGCAGTACCGGATTTTCCGCCTCTTCCCGAGTGATTCAAACGAGCAACCAGCTTTTGACGGAATTGATGGCGTTGACCCGGTAAAAGCAATGAGTTTACCCCGGGCCTCGCGGCAGGGGTGTTTATTCTGCTGTCGCGAGGCCATTAAGAACCCTCATGCCGGTCAGGGCATGCAGCGATAAAAGTGTAAAAATGGATATGAATGAGGATTGAAGCGGATTTGATGAAATAGTTTACCCCGGGCCTCGCGGCAGGGGTGTTTATTCTGCTGTCGCGAGGCCATTTTTTTCCCGGGAACGAGTTTTCGGAAAGCCGGCGGAGAATGTGTTCCAGACCGCCGGCCAGAGGAAACCGCCTGTATGGAGATTGGTTATGGATCTAGCAAGTTTAATCGGTTTATTGGTGGGAACGCTCAGCCTTGGGGTGGCCTTGTTTGAGGTTTCCCATGGCCACTTCGCGATGTTCTATTCGTTTGAAGGCGTGCTGATGGTAGGCGGCGGTTCCATTTCGGTATTGTTTATGGCCATGCCCATGGACAAAATCAAGGCGGTTGGCGGATATCTGCGCCGT
>JAKQBU010000577.1 GCA_029573975.1 Planctomycetota bacterium | reverse complement strand
GCAAAAGGCGGCAAAGCGGGGATCGAAGACATTGGGAACACCCGTCCAGTGCACCTTGGGCACAATATCGCTGATAGAGGAAAATTCGCTGCCCACTCCCAGCCACAGGGTATGGGCCAGGCCGCGGTGGCGGAGCTGCTCGCTATGACCGGCGGCTACCAGATTGAAACCCCAGGAACTAAGTCGTTGTACGGTTTCCTCCGCCCAGGCTTCACGGGAAGTATATTTTTCTTCGTTCTTCCGGCCGTGAGGATTGTAACCCAGCTTTTCGCACCAATGGCCGGCAAAATTACAGTGATCCGTGCCAATGGCGTAAAAGCCCTCACCGTTGGGTGCCAGACACCACCATTTGTCATCTATTTTTTCTACACGAAAATACCCGGATGCATTCCGGCTTATTCCATCCCATGTTTTGACCGTAAAAGGGGGAACCTGCGGTTTTGGCGCCGGCGGAACCGGCTGGGAACCCGACGCGGCTACATCATCAAAAACCGCCTGGCACTGGCTGACATGCAGGGCCGGCACACCTGATGTCACCGCGGCCTTGTTAAAGGCATAGCCGCAGCGGGACAGAACCTTCCCTGCCGTATCCTGCAGCGCCCCCTCGATGCCGGTCTCCGTCATCACCAGCCGCAGGCGATAGGGCTGGTTATATTGCCAGTTGAAATCCATATGCTCGGAAAAGGTCTGGGTGAGATTTTCCTGAGCCAGCCAGCGGCCCTGGCGCTTTTCGGATAATTCCAGAAAATGCCGTTTGTTCTGGGCGGCCGGTGATTCCACCAGAGCCAGGTGCCAGAAATTATTGCCGTCCGAATAGATACTGATTCCTCCCACCCGCCAGCCATCATGAGGGCCAGGCGCCAGCATAACCAGGGTAGCCTCCATCTCCACCCGTCGGCAGGGGGGAATACCATCGGCAATACTAAACGAATCCAGCCGGCCTTCGAACCGGTAGCCGCCCTCCTTCACCTCCAGGTCAATGGCACCCGGCTGCCAGCGCGGCTCACCCAGGGAACCTTCCGCATAGGCAGAAAAATCATCCGTCCAGCGATAGGCCTCCTCGGCGAAACATAGCGGCCCCGCCGTCCCAAAAAACATAATACAACCCAAAAACATCATTTTCCAGAGTTGGTTACCAGCAGGTACTAACATATAAACGCTTCCTTTCTCGAAGCCATGGTATCGGAAAAACCAGGAAACGCCAGCAGATAATGGCCATAATGGGAAAAACTATTGGCCCGCGCCAACGCAAAGGGCTGCTCAAAATGCCTATGGGCAATTCCTGTGGACACAGGGACGAGTCCATGATAAAATAGTTTGGAAAGAATACCGCCGATAGGGGGGCAGCAGGTATGATATGAATATGTCCCTATATAGGTTGCCAAATGCCGGAATATATAACCAACCAGCAGATCTATGAAAAGGTAATCAGCGGGGCGATCCCGAAGGCGGGGAAGTATGTCTGGATCGCGACGGCGGATATCAAGGATCTTTATACCGAGAAAAAGGGCAAACGCGTGCCGTTCCTGGAGGTTTTGTCGGACCTGGTCCGGAAAAAAGTGGAAATCCGGCTGCTCCATGCCAAAGAACCGGGGCCGAATTTCCGAAAGGATTTTGACCGGTACCCCAATTTAATCAAAGGAATCGAACGTATTCTCTGCCCCCGCGTGCATTTCAAAACCGTAGTTGTGGATGGGACCTTTGCCTATAGCGGCAGTGCCAATCTGACGGGCGCGGGAATGGGAGCCAAGAGCAAAGACCGGCGGAATTTTGAAGCCGGTCTGGCCGCGACCGAGCCAGAACTTATCGAGGCAATTATAGCGCAATTTGATGAGGTCTGGAGCGGAAAATATTGTAAAAGCTGTAAACGAAAGGAATTTTGCGCAGATTATCCCGATATGATAAATCTGCCGGGATCAGATAGGAAAGATGCCCGGATGCCCGGAAATAAAACCTGGAAGTCCAAACGGGAATCGGTAAAATAAATTTCCTTATGCAAAAGAGTTTTCTTGCAACCAAAAAAGAGTTATCAGGAGATCGTCAAAATGACAAATAGGTATCAGGGTTGGAATTATATTCGCATCGCACTTATCGTTAGTATTGCTCTTGGCTTATCCGTTACGGCAGGGGGGGCCGATACCCGCCAGGAAATCCAGTTCCCGGATATTCCCGGGTATTGTACCCTCAAATGTGATCTGCACATGCACACGGTATTTTCCGACGGGCTGGTCTGGCCAACGGTGCGTGTGGATGAAGCCTGGCGGGAAGGGCTTGATTGTATCAGCATTACCGACCATATTGAATATACCCCGCATAAGGAGGATCTTCCCAAAAATTTGAATCGCCCCTATGAAATTGCCCGGGCCCGGGCGGAGGAAAAGAATATCCTGTTGATCCATGGAGCGGAAATCACACGGGATCCAGATAATTTGGGCCATTTCAATACTATTTTTCTTCAGGATGTCAATCCGCTGGATAAGGAGGATTTAAAGACGGTTTTCCAGGCGGCTGCTGAGCAAAAAGTTTTTTTGTTCTGGAATCACCCCGGCTGGCCGGATGGGAAGGCCGAGTGGGGGCCGGTCCAGACGGAGCTGTACGAAAAAGGTTGGATGCATGGTATCGAAATCTGCAATGGCGATGAATATTATCCGGAGGCGCACCAGTGGGCACTGGAAAAGAATTTGACCATGCTGGCTAATTCCGATATCCACCAGCCGTCACTGGATTCCATCTACACCAGTGAGAATCATCGTACCATAACCCTGGTATTTGCACGGGAAAGAAGTTTGGAAGG
>JAKQBU010000575.1 GCA_029573975.1 Planctomycetota bacterium | reverse complement strand
AAAGGCGAAGGTGCAGGGACCCAGGGCAATGCCGAACACCAGGCCCAGAATAAAGGCGGCCAGGGGGCCTTTGCGTTTCATGCCGACCTGGGCCGGGCCGAAGGGTAGGGGGATGACCTCAAGGAGATAGAGGCCGACCAGGAAGAAGATCAGGGCGACGAAGTAATTGCCCCAGCGGCCCAGGTCGCCCATCATGCGGCCGGCGGCGGCGGTGACGGCCCCCACGGCGGCGATGGTAATCAGGATGCCAACGGCGAAGAGGGTGGAAATCCAGAAGGCCCGGCGGGTAGAGATGCGGCCCTGGTTGTCGATGAAGCCGACAATGAGGGGGAGGCTGGCCAGGTGACAGGGGCTAAGCAGGATGCTGAGGATGCCCCAGGCGAAGGCGGCGGACATGGCGAGGGCGGGAGTGCCTTCCACGGCGTTCGTTAAGAATATGAATAGCTGCTGAATCATAATTTACCGCTCAGGTCAAATCCAAGCTCCTGCCATTTACCCAGGATGTCTTCCCGGGAGAAGAAGCCTTCGTGGCGGAAGAGTTCTTTACCGGCGGGGTCGAAGAAGATCTGGGTGGGGATCAGATTGATGTTGTATTGTTTCGCCTCATCGGGATTTTCCCAGACATCGATGAAGTCCACCTGCATGCGACCGGCGTATTCGGCTTTGAGTTCCTCTAAGATGGGGGCCATTATCTTGCAGGGGATGCACTTGCCGGCGCCGAGGTCCACCAGCCGGGGCAGGGCCGCGGCGGGAGGCGACACAGTGGTTGAATCTGTCCCTGGCTGGTTCGGGATCGCGGGGGTAGGGGCGGCGGTTTTGTTCTGTTTGGCGATGATGACCGCAGCCACCAGCGCCGCCAGTATAAGAACGATTGTGATTTTACCGGTTTTGTTCATGACAAGCTCCTGTGAAAATGATTTCAGGCCAGCATTTTTTGGATTTCCTGCGGGGAGGGGACCTTGCCGACGATTTTGACCGTGCCGTCCACAGCCAGGGCGGGGGTCATCATCACGCCGAACTTCATGATCTCGTTGAGGTTGGTGACTTTTTCGAGGGTGTAGTCGAGGCCGGCTGCTTGCGCGGCGGCTTCGGCGTTTTCGGCCAGTTTTTTGCATTTGGGGCAGCCGGTGCCCAGTATCTGAATTTTCTTCACGGTAATACTCCTGATAAAATGGCGGTTAACCCGCATTTCTCACGGGATTTTGACTAATATATTGATAACTCCATGACTCAGAATCTCTTAGGTACTATGTTTCGGTCCACCAGTTTCGACCGTCTGTTTTCATCGCAAATTTTTGTACGCCTTCGAGGCCGCAGGAGCTATCTTCCGCAGGCCTATATGAATATAGGTTGAGGACAGATAGCGACGAGAACGAAGAAGGCGGGCAAAAAACCCGCTGAAAATCGAAAGCCCATGAGAAATGCGGGTTAGCTGCAACGAGCCAATATCTCCCTGGCTTGGGCAGCGACCTTCGATACCTGATCGTCAGTGCAGCGGATACCCTTGATTTTTTCGATGCCCAGGTCCGTCACCTTCAGATACGTATAGTTGGTGATCCCGGCCTTCTCGAAGACCTTCTTGGCGCAGTCCATGGGGCAGCCGTCAATAACCAGATTCACATCCGCGTCTTTGGCGGTCTGGATCATGCTCTGAATCCCCGCGCCCAGACCGGCCAGGCAGAACATGGTGCCCTGCCCCTCAAACATGAGCTGGCGGGCGGCCTTATCCGAGATTTCCGCGACGTTGGCGCCGCCGGAACAGGCATAGATCAATACCGTCTTTTTCTTAGTATCTCCACAGCTACAGTTACTCATTTCGTTTTCCTTTCCGGCCCTTGCGGGGCCTTACAAAATCATCCTACCCCCAAACAGCACCGAAAATCATTCCGGAGATAGTGGCCATGACAATAACCAGGCATACAAACACGATAGTTTTTTGGGTTCCCATGATGTTGCGGATAACGAGCATATTGGGCAGGCTAAGGGCTGGGCCGGCCAGCAGCAGAGCCAGGGCAGGGCCTTGGCCCATGCCGGCGCCGAGGAGGCCCTGGAGGATGGGGACTTCAGTCAGAGTGGCGAAGTACATAAAAGCACCGAAGACGCTGGCGAAAAGGTTGGTCCAAAGGGGCCAGAGGGTGCGGGCAAGGGACTCGAAGGAGCCGCCGGTCCAGCCGGTGATTTCGAGCATACGATCCGGAGAGCTGCCCACCAGCATTTCGACATATTGGCTGGGGATCAGGCCTTCGTGGTCGGGTCGGCCCAAAAGAAAGCCGGCGACCAGTACACCGAAAAACAAAAGCGGCAGAATCTGTTTGGCAAACCCCCAGGTGGAGGTGAACCAGTCGGAGGTTTGGGGGCTGGAGGCGGTCAGGGCAGAGAGACCGGCGACGGCAAAGGCGAAGGGGATCAGGGGATTATCCGGAATAAGCAGGGCCAGTAGCAGGGTTGGAATCGCGGCGGCGAGCAGCTTCCACCACTTGACTTTGAACCAGGCCAGGAGGAAGAAGCCCACGAGGGCGGCGAAGAGACCGGTCAGGTACCATTTGGCGGAGTAGATCGAGGCCCACAGGCCATGCTCACCGTCCGAGGGTCGGCCCCAGTTGGCGAAAACCAAGATGCCGACCATAGCGGCGAAGAAAAGGGCGTTTTGCCAGAGGGGCCTGGAAACTTCCGGCTCCGGCATGGCGATCTGGCCGTTGGCTTTTTCCTGTTCTTCTTTGCGGTAGAGGAGGTGCATGAGCAGGCCGATGACGATGCTGAAGACGATGGCGCCGACGGCGCGGGCGATGCCCAGCGGCAGGCCGAGGATGCGGGCGGTAAGAATGATGGCCAGGATATTGATGGCCGGGCCGGAATAGAGGAAGGCACAGGCCGGGCCGAGACCGGCGCCCATTTTCCAGATGCCGGCAAAGAGCGGCAGGACCGTACAGGAGCAGACGGCCAGGATGGAGCCGGAAACGCTGGCGACGCCATAGGCCAGGACCTTGTTGGCCCGGGCGCCCAGGTACTTCATGACGGCAGCCTGGCTGACAAAAACTCCGATGGCCCCCGCGATGAAGAAGGCGGGGACCAGGCAGAGCAGAACATGTTCCCGCGCGTACCATTTGAGCAGGTGGAGCGACTCCATAACGGCATTATCGAAGCGGGCCAAGCCGACGGGGAGAAAAAAGCAGGCGGCGAAGACGGTCAACAGCAGGAACAGTTTTTTCCATTCGTTTTTCATGCAATCTGTGGTTTCTTGGTCAAGTAGCCAAAGATATTCCTAAAAAAATTACGTTAATAGTTCCAGTTGTTCCTGGGCATTCTCGCGGATGACCGATTCCACGCACTGGAAAAAGTTCATGATGCAGGGGACCCGCAGGGAGTAATAGACCTCGGTGCCGCGTTTGTTGTCCTTGACGATGCCGGCCTTTCTGAGAACGGTCAGGTGTTTGGAGACGGTGGAGGTATCGGACCCGATCATGGCGGTTAGCTCGCTGACGCATCTTTCCCGGCGGGAGAGTTCATCCACAATAAAGAGCCGGCTGGGATGAGCCATGGCCTTGATGACATTGGCCCGGATTTCAAATTTCGAGGCGGTTTTGGGGTCCATAGCTATTTTCTTTATATAAAGGTATCGGTTAAACCTTACAACTTTGGCGTTAATACCAAATAGCCAAGGATATTGTCAAGTGTTTTTCTTATTTTTTTCTGGAATAGCCGTTAACCCGCATTTCTCACGGGATTTTGACACATATATTGATAACTGACGGAACCGCCAAAAGTCGATACCCCTCTCCAGCTAAACAGCGAAAAAACAATACAAAAAAAAGACCACTCGTAAAAGTGGTCTTTTTGGTTTTTTGTCGGTAATAACGGATTAATACCGGCCACCGCGTCCGCCGCCGCCGCCGCCACCGCCGCCGTAACCGCCCCGGCCCCGTCCGCCGCCGCTGCGTCCGCCGCCGCCGCCGCCATGGCTTTCTTTCGGCTTGGCTTCGTTGACCTTGATCGGCCGACCGCCGACTTCCTGGCCATCCAATGCCGCAATCGCAGCCTTGGCTTCCTCATCCGAACCCATTTCAACGAATCCGAAACCTTTGCTCCGACCCGTTGCCCGGTCGCTGATGATATTGACGCTTTCCACGGTTCCGTGAGCGGCAAAAAGCTGCTCCAGAGCGGCATTATCAACATCATAGCTCATATTACCCACATACAATTTCTTACCCATAACACACTCCTATAACAGGATTTTACTTGACCCGCATTTTTACTTTCCAGGTCTGACTGAAAGAGGAAAACACTCGTTCCTAATTTTGGTTGGGAACAGCGACTGAGATAACAAGATGGGGTCCAGGCAAAAAACTGACAAGAACCGAACAACTGACTGTCTAACTCATTCGACAATCCAACTCAAACACTATTATAACTTCGGTAAAAGGTTTGTCTATGCAAAAATAAATAAGAAAATTTTTTTTCATGCTATGACTTGTTTCATTGACGGAACCGCCAAAAGTCGATTTAGATATCCAAAAGCGGCTCTGGCTCCCCAATAACAAGGGGCCGAAGAGCTTTTGACGCGGGCGTCTTCATTAGAAATTGGAGATGGTTTAGCAAATCCGGGCAAAGAAAAAGGCTGAGCAATTGGCTCAGCCGTAAAGCATTATTATAACTGGTTTTATGGAAATTATCGACCTGTCATTTGAAATATTTTATACCAGAACCGGAGGGCTGTGATTCCGGTTATATTCCATCTGGTTCTCAAAGCTGGAAGCTGAAAGTTGTTGTGAACTTTCAGCCTCCTCAGGTCCTGTTTGGGTAAAACAGGATTCTTTTTCATTAGTGTTTATCTCGTTGTAAATCAAATAGTTATGACAATTATTGCCATGGAGTTCATAGGCAAAGACACACACATTCGGCAGCCCCAGCCCTGCCGCCAGCAAACTGGTAGTCAACAGACAATGAAAAAAGTACAGATACTGATCCATAATCGAAATCCTTTAATATTTTATAATTACGTGTACCGAATCAATTACTCTGCTTCCGATTCGCACGGGATGTATCGACTGGATAGGAAAAAATAACTTAATAAAATCCCGCAAAAACCGGGCAAATAAAGAGAAAACCAACCGGGAATCCCAGCAAAAAAATGCCAAAAACCTGTAAAAAACCTCATTGCCAGTACTGCCGATGACCCAGAGAGAGGAATTGAAAATTTTGGGCTGACAATCTACCGATATGGATATCCAAAAACTCACTCTGGATCCCCAATAACAAGGGATCGAAGAGTTTTTGACGCTGGCGTCGATATTGGTCTGGGATAGATTTCTCTTTATGCTTTTACCGGGGAATAGATATAATAGGGCGGTTTTCCGGCTGAGCAGGCCGGGCAGGTGCAAAAAAGGAAGAGCAACGTAATAAGGAGTCTGTCAATGCGAAATAAGGTATGGTTTGCTTCCACGGTAGCCGTTAGTTTCTTGATTCTGTCGGTTTGGTCGGGTTTGACGGGTTGTACGCGGGGTATCTCGGAAGGAGTACATGCTCTGGGCAGTTCGGGCAAGTTTGTATTCATACAGGGCAATAAGGAACTGGCCTCTCAGCTGGCCGGCCAATACGGTGCGGTTCAGGTGGAGCCGTTCCAGAATGATGTCGGCGAGGTGTGTTCGCAGGAATTTCTGGACCGGTTGCCGGGAACTATTACCGAAGATTTGCAGTACGCCAGCCGTTCCATTACCGACAAAGTCAAAGGAGTA
>JAKQBU010000552.1 GCA_029573975.1 Planctomycetota bacterium | reverse complement strand
GCCTGCTAATCCTGCTGAGCCTTCCGCCTCTCCTGCCGACGTTGTGCCGTCCGCCCCGGTTATGCCGGCTTTGGGCGCCCTGCCCCGGTTTTTCGGCTGCCGGACCCCGAGGGGCGGCTGGTCGGACTGGATGATTTTCCGGACGGCCGGGCATATGTCGTGGTCTTTTTGAGCAATCATTGCCCCTATGTGAAGCATGTTCGAAACGAACTGGCGAAACTGGTTAAAGAATATCAGGCGAAAGGGGTCGTGGTGATCGGCATCAATTCCAATGATGTCCAGGCCGTTCCGGAGGACAGCCCGGCCCAAATGGCCGTCTTTGCCAAAGAAGCAGGATTCACCTTTCCTTATCTGGTGGATGAAACGCAGGAACCGGCCAAAGCCTACCGGGCCGTGTGTACTCCCGATTTCTTCCTTTTTGACCGGCAAAAAAAGCTGGTGTACCGCGGCCAGATGGATGACAGCCGGCCCAACAGCGACCAGCCGGTTACCGGGTCCGATCTGCGTGCGGCCCTCGACGCCGTGCTGAAGGGAGAACCTGTGGCGGCCCCGCAAAAACCCAGTGTGGGCTGCAGTATCAAATGGAAACCGGGCAACGCGCCCGGTTCATAAGGAAAGGAGTTTTTCATGCCGGAACTAAAAATGCCGCATCCCGGCCACGATAAGCATCTTTGCTACCTGAACAACCTGGAATTTCCCAAAACCCATCCCCGGGACTATCAGGCACTGGTCCGGGATGGTAAATATTTCTGCCAGAATTGCGGGCGCGTAGCCGGGGATGCGAAAAATCTCTGTAAACCCGTCCCCCTTCAGGATCCTGGCATATGACCGGAAATGACCAGAATCTTCGGAAGCAGGAAAACCGGGAATGGGCGGATTCCCTGCATCAGGTCTTCCAAAGCCAGGGACCACAGCGGGTGGAAGCGCTGCTGGAGCAATTGCGCCTCCAGGCCCAAAACTACGGAATCCATTTTCGTTCAGTCCCTGCCACTCCCTATATCAATACCATCCCTGCTTCCGCCCAGCCGGCTTATCCCGGGCGCCGCGACATGGAAGGCCGCCTCAAAAGCATCATTCGCTGGAATGCCATGGCCATCGTGGTGCGGGCCAACCGGGAGGAAAGCGGCATCGGCGGACACATTTCCACCTATGCCTCCGCGGCCACCCTGTATGAAGTCGGCTTCAACCATTTCTTCCGCGCCAAAAACGATCAGCAGGAGGGCGATCTCATCTATTTCCAGGGACATGCGTCCCCCGGGATCTATGCCCGGGCCTTTGTCGAAAGGGGCCTGTCCGGTTTTGATCTGGAAAATTTCCGCCGCAAACTGAAACCCGAAGGCGGCCTGCCTTCCTATCCCCACCCCCGGCTTCTGAAGAGTTTCTGGCAGTTCCCCACCGTCTCCATGGGCTTGTCCCCGCTGCTGGCCATCTATCAGGCCCGTTTTAACCGCTACCTGCAGGATCGGCGGCTCAAAGAGCCGTTCCAGCAGAAGATCTGGGCCTTTCTGGGCGACGGCGAAATGGATGAGCCGGAAAGTCTCGGCGCCATCAGTCTGGCCGGCCGGGAAAAACTCGACAACCTTCTTTTCGTCATCAACTGTAATCTGCAGCGACTCGACGGACCGGTCCGCAGCAACGGCAAGATTATTCAGGAACTGGAAACCGTTTTTGCTGGCGCCGGCTGGAAGGTCATTAAGGTCATCTGGGGCTGCGACTGGGATGCCCTGCTCGAAAAAGATCATGACGGGCTTCTGGTGAAACGAATGCAGGAGGTCCCTGACGGGCAGTTTCAAAAATACGCCGTCTCTACCGGAGATTATATCCGGAAAGATTTTTTCGGCGCCGACCCGCGGCTCCTGCAGTTGGTAAAAAATTATTCCGATGAGCAGCTCGAAAAACTCCAGCGCGGCGGCCATGATCCGGCCAAAGTCTATGCTGCTTACCAGGCCGCGGTCCAGCATGCCGGCTCCCCTACCGTAATTCTGGCCCAAACTATTAAAGGCTATGGCATGGGCGAGGCCGGTGAGGGGCGGAATATCAGCCACCAGCAGAAAAAACTCAACGAACAGGA
>JAKQBU010000504.1 GCA_029573975.1 Planctomycetota bacterium | reverse complement strand
TCCACCACCGGGCTGGAAAATCTGCGGTCTGCCATGGCCGCTCCCATTGCCGCCCCGGCCGGCGTGTATGGCATTATTTATATTGACAACGGCGCGGACCAGGAGGCTTATTCCCATCTGGACCTGGATTATCTGACTCTGGTCAGTACCCAAATCGCCGCGTTTTTGGAACACATCGGCTGAATCTATTCTGACGCCAGCATCAAAAACTCTTCAACCCCTTGTTATTGGGGAATCAGAGCCGTTTTCGGTGTCCATATCGACTTTTGGCGGTTCTGTCTATTCTGATAAAGTTTCCCTTCTATACGCTCTATAATGAAAAAATTGCCGCCCGGATTGCCCATTCCCTCCCGGCCCTTTGCTATTTTGATAAGCCGCCATCCCTACTCTCCGATAATAATCCATATACGTAGTTTCAATACCCTGAATTTATAGGACCTTACCCTTGTATCGAAACCTAACCGCCAAGAAAAAAAATATCATCCTGTTTATTATGTCCATCGCTGTTCTGATCGCACTGGCGGCAGGATTGTATTGGAACCCCCGGCTGTCGATTATTCTGCTGCTCCTGCTCTGCGGCATGGTCGCGGTATGGCTGGGAGCCCGTTTTATGCTGGAACAGCCGTTGCGAATTCTCTTGAGAGATATTAAAAATCTGCGGCAGGGAAAAATCCCCGGACCAATCCCCAGCCCGGATGCCGGACTGGCTGAAGAGCTGACCTGGGAGTTCAATCATCTTTTTTCCGCCTTTACCCAGGCACGCCAGGAGATCGATCGTGCCCTGGCGGCGGGGGAACGAAGGGAATACCATACCAAAAAAGATTATACCCATGCTATCAAGCACCTGGAAAAAACCGCCAATACGGATAAATTGACGGGTCTCTATAATCGGGGGCCTCTCAACCAGTTTATCGAAACCGCCGTCGAAAAAGCGATAACCTCCCAGCGGGATCTCGCCTGCCTGATGATCGATATGGACAACTTCAAAGAAGTTAACGACACCTACGGCCATGCCACCGGGGACCGCCTCCTGATTTTCCTCGGCGATCTCTTACGGGCTTTTTCCCGGGAACGGGATTTTGCCAGCCGCTATGGAGGGGATGAATTTGTTCTCCTCCTGTCGGATTGTTCCTTCCCAGACGCCCAAAATGTCGCCGAACGGATTTGCCGGATTTTTGCCCAGGAATCCGTCCATTGCCTGCCGAAAACTCAGATTTTAACTTCCGCCTCCGATAAAATCATTCCTTACCTGAGTATCGGTCTGGCTTCCGTGCTCCATACCCATTGCCAAACTCCTCATCAGCTCCTGGACCATGCGGACAAAGCCCTCTATCGGGCCAAGCAAAACGGCCGAAATTGCGTCGCCGTCTCGAATTCCTGATCTTCCCCCTGGTTTATGGGGTTTTCTGCTGTTAAAATCTCTTCTGCTGGGGTATGATATCTCCCTGTTGTTTTGCCTTAGAGTGAGGTTGTTGTAATGGTTTATTTTTTAAGCAGTTAGGAGGCACATACATGTCGGCTGCATTGATTAAAGGTACGGAAATCGCCGCTGCCATTCGCCAGGAAATCAAACAGGATGTCGAAAAATTAAAAGCTCGCGGGGTGACTCCCGGACTGGTCACAATTCTCGTTGGAGAGGATCCGGCTTCGCAAAGTTATGTGCGGGCCAAGCAGAAAACCGCCCATGAGCTGGGCTATTATTCCGTACAGGAGAACCAGCCCGCCGATATTTCGGAAGAGACGCTGCTGGCCCTGGTCCGCCAATATAATAAGGACCCGAAAATTCACGGCATCCTCATCCAGCTTCCCCTACCCAAGCACATTAACGAAACCCGCGTCCTGTATGCCATTGATCCCGATAAGGATGTCGATGGTTTCCACCCGGTCAATGTCGGCCGGATGGTCATCGGCGAGCCGGCCTATCTGCCCTGCACACCCTACGGCATTCAGCAGATGCTGGTCCGCTCCGGCGTCAAAACAGAAGGCGCGGAAGTGGTGGTCATCGGCCGCAGCAATATCGTCGGCAAACCCATCGCTAATATCCTGCTGCAAAAGGCCCCCGGCGCCAACGCCACCGTCACCATCTGCCACACCCGTACCAAAAATATCGCCGAACACGCTCGCCGGGCCGACATACTGATTGTCGCCGCCGGCAAACCCAAAGCCGTTACTGCCGATATGGTAAAACCCGGCGCTGTGGTGATCGACGTGGGCGTCAACGAAATCGGCCGAACGGATGAGGGCAAACGCATCCTGGTCGGTGACGTCGATTTCGAGGCCGTCAAGGAAGTGGCCTGCGCCATTACTCCCGTCCCCGGTGGTGTCGGTCCCATGACCATTACCATGCTGATGCTCAATACCCTCAACGCCGCGAAAAAAAAGGATTGATCAATGGCCCTGTCCCGACGAGATCGCCTTTGGGCTGTGCTGCGCGGGGATCCGGTGGATCGGCCGCCGGTTAATTTTTATGAGATCGGCGGTTTCACGGTCGATCCCGGCGATCCGGACCCGTTTAATGTGTATAACGATCCCTCGTGGAAACCATTGCTGGAGCTGGCGGAAAATCATACGGACCTGATTCGCATGGGTAATCCGATTCAGCCGTTCAGCGACAAGCAGAGATCGCAAAAGGCCGTACAGGTCACGACGAAGCATTCCGGCGATGAAAATTCTCGCCATACCAGGACTACCATCCGGATTGCCGGGCGGATTCTCACCTCGCACCAGGTGCGAAATCGGGGTGTGGATACTACCTGGTCGCTGGAATACCTCCTGAAGAGCAGTGAGGATGTCAATGCCTATCTGCAACTGCCGGATGAGTTTTTTCAAACAAACCCTGACATCGAATCCCTGCGGCAACAGGAAACGACACTCGGTGACAAGGGCATTGTCATGGTCGATGTGGCTGATCCGGTTTGTCACCTGCTGGATTTGTTCGGTATGGAAAATTTTACTATCTTTGCTCTGACCGAGTCCGGCCTGTGCCATCAGCTTCTGCAGAAATTAGCCCGCCACATCCACGAACGGACTGAAATCATCGCCCGGGCCTTCCCCGGTCATTTGTGGCGCATTTATGGTCCTGAAGTGGCAACGGAGCCTTATCTGCCGCCGCGGCTTTTTGAAGAATATGTAGTTCGATATACCAGTCCGATGATCGACATCATACACCAATACGGTGGGCTGGTTCGTATCCACTCCCATGGCCGGATCCGGACCGTTCTGGATTATATGGTGCAGATGGGTGCCGATGCCATCGACCCTCTCGAACCGCCGCCGCAGGGTGACGTGGAACTGGACTGGGTTCGTCAAAAATACGGGAAAAAACTGGTGCTCTTCGGCAATCTGGAAATCGCCGATATCGAAAATACCCCGACGGAAAAATTCCGGGCCATTGTTCGCAAAACCCTGGAACAGGCTTCCTCTGCTCCTGGCCGCGGCTTCATCCTCATGCCCTCCGCCGCCCCCTATGGCCGCCAGATTACCTACCAAACACTCCAAAACTATCAAACCATGGTCGATATGGCCATTCATTGGAAATACTAACCACATTTTGGAAAGGAATTACTTATGATCCCTCGAAAGCATGTTATATTTGGAGTTCTGATAATGAATATGACCATCGGGATTGTCTCCCTCAGCGGGGCACAATCTGTACCTTGTATCATTCCCCAGCCTGTCCAGATAGCCGTTCAGAATGGCCATTTTCAGGTCACTGACAAAACCGTGATTACCGCCTCCGGGGAAGCGCGGTTCGAAGCGGACCTGCTGATCGAGTCCCTGGCCCCGGCTATGGGATTCCGTCTGAAACTCTTGGAACAAGCCTCGAGTGATACCGACATCATCTCTTTGGTCCTTGAACCTTCCCTTTCCGAATCCCTGGGTGAGGAAGGGTATCGGCTCGATGTCACCCCCCAATCCATCCGCATCCAGGCCCGCAAACCCGCCGGCCTGTTCTACGGTATTCAAACTCTTCGCCAGCTTCTTCCACCGGCTGCCCTGAGCCTGCAACCGGTAGAACAGACCCAATGGACCGTGCCCTGTGTCAGTATCAATGATGCCCCCCACTTCGGCTGGCGCGGACTCATGCTCGATCCGGCCCGCCATTTCATTTCCCTGCCGGATGTCAAACGGTACATCGATATCATGGCCCTTCATAAATATAATCGCCTCCATATACATCTGACCGACGAACCCGGCTGGCGGATCGAAATCAAAAAATATCCAGAACTGACCCGAATTGGGTCGCGGATGGACTGGACCGAGTTGCAGACGGATACCCCTTCCCCCGATAAGGCCCGCTGTGTCGGATTCTACACCCAGGATGAAATCCGGGACCTGGTCCGCTATGCTGCCCGGCGGCATATCCTCATCGTCCCGGAAATCGAGATGCCTGCCCACAGCACCGCTGCGATCGTATCTTACCCGCAGCTAAGCCTGAATGCGAAAGAACTCTCTTCCCTGTCCCCGGAACTGCGGTGGAAGGCAAAAGAACGGCTCCTGGCCGCCCGTCCGCAGACCATCGCCTTTCTGCAGGATGTTTTGCTGGAAGTGCTCGAACTGTTCCCCAGCCCCTGGATTCATATCGGCGGCGACGAGGCCG
>JAKQBU010000494.1 GCA_029573975.1 Planctomycetota bacterium | reverse complement strand
TGGCATCCGCCGCCGGGCCGTGAAACCACTGTTCTTCTTTGCCTTTATTATCCGGATCCGGTGCCAGCAGCCAACTGCCGTCCAGCGATAAGACCTGCGGCACCGCCGGACCGGCCTTGTCATCCGCCCCGGCGGGGAGGGACGAAATAAAAACTCCCGCAATTACCAGTAGTGCTAAAATCCCTTTACCTGGCATGAAATGATTCTCCTGCATATTTCATAAGATATACAGTAGAGCGGAGTAAACCTGTATTCACTCCGCTCTACCCGCGAAAACGCAATGAAAAAAACAACTTATCAATCCCGCTTATTCCAGCTTGTCACAATCCGGATTTTGCGGATCGTTGCACTTCAGCCATTTTTGTACAAACTGGGCAAAGTCTTCCAGATTCACATAACAATCGTGATTGAAATCCATATCGTAGAAAATGGTCATATCCTCGCAGGTGGCGGCAAACGATTCCACCACCAGGGTAAATTCGCCCACCATATCCCGGGTCCCATTGCCGTCGAAGACGGGGTAACCGCCCATCGGATGGCAGACATCAAACGGATAGACCGAGGGATCGTAGCAGGCATAACGGGTCAGGGTGACACGGATTTCCTTGCTGGCATTTTCATAGACCACTCCCGGACCCGCACTGCTGTCCATAGGCCAGCCCATTACCGAGGCGGAGGTATTGGGGGTAAAGGGCGGATTCGGATCGTTAGGATCGGTCTGTCTGGCCGCAAAAACCGAAATTCCCACCTTACCGTTGTTCGGCTGGTACTGTTCATTCTCAAAGAAGAGCTGCGTGGACCAATACGTGGTGGTTTGCGGATTTTCAATCGCAAACGTATAGGTATAGGTGTTGCCGGGAACCAGTTTTTCCATAATCGCCGCCGAATCCGGACTATTCGCCAGGTAATCGACCGTAAGTCCATTCGGATCGGCCAGAAAATCTGCCAGTGAACCTTTGGCCAGGGCAAGCTGCCAGGTCCCCGCCGGGTACTTGGTGGCCCAGCGGCCCGCCACGTCCATAAACCCGGTGTTATTACAGGCACAGAACGTTCCCGCGGTCATATAAATGGAATCGGGATCGGCCAGTTGCGGGGTTACATTGATCCCGTATTTCTCATTCAGATAGGCGTTTACGCTGGCAATCAGTTGCGCACTGGTGCTGTCGTACATCAGGATTTCCGTAATGGTACCGATATGATACTGTCCCCAACCCAGTTGCAGCATGCCGATCGTGGAGGGACTGGCCGGATCATAACCGATGAGGGCTGCCGAGGTGTGATACCCATAGCCCGTTTGGCCCTGATTCTCGTTAAACAGAAAAATCTGACGGGTCTTGGCTTCTTCCAGGGTGGCAATATAAATATGATTCTCACTATCCACAAAACTGCTGGTCGCATCCACATACCCGCCCGGTGCACTCCAGTATTTCGGCCGGTACGAAGTATTGCCGTCATCCGATCGGCCGATACCCCAGCCGGCGGCAGAGTAGTTGGAGAAAATACTCGTGGACCCGGTCGTTCCTTCTACACTGCAAACGATAAAAAAGGTAAAATTCGTCTGGTGGGTAACGGTATGGTTAGCCAGCGAATAGCCATCGTTGCCGTCAAAATGCAGCGAGGGATGGGCGCCGTTGGGGAAATCCACCGAAACCAGATCGGCGGCTCCCGTATAGGCATTGGCATGGGCATTATTGCCGGACTGGTCCTGCCACTGGGTAATTTTATAACCCGGCTGAGCCGGAAGAATGGTATTAGGATCTTCCGGGTCATATCCCATTAATCCGGTATCCGCTTTCAGCCAGAGCACCAGCCCCGCGCTGGGCGGATCGGCCATCAAAGTTTCCGCCCCGACCATCAAAATAACTAGCGATACTGATAACATTACTAATTTTGTTCTCATGATACATTCTCCTTTTACTTTTCCTATTCGAATTCGTTTACCACCTTCCAAAATGAAATTCCCTTTCCATGGTTTGGACTGCACTTCTCCGTGGATGCTATCCCTGTCATCGATATGCTCTTTCCGTATTTCTGTTTCTCACCTCCTTTCGGGTATCTTGCTTACATATCAATCCCGGCGGATTTCGCTCCGGATAGCACGTGTTGTTCCACCAGGGGAATCAGAGTCACCAGGTCTTGGGAACGCAAGGCCTTTTGTATG
>JAKQBU010000485.1 GCA_029573975.1 Planctomycetota bacterium | reverse complement strand
TGCCCTCGGAACTGAGCGGCGGTATGCAGAAACGGGCGGCCATTGCCCGGGCCATGGCCCTGGACCCGGAGATCGTGTTTCTGGATGAGCCTTCGGCCGGTCTGGATCCCATCACCTCGGCGGATCTGGACCAACTGATCTTGCGTTTGGCCCAGAATCTCAACATCACCTTTGTGATTGTCACCCATGAACTGCCCAGCATTTTCACGGTTTCCGATCAGGTTATCATGCTGGACAAAGTGACCAAATCGATCGTCGCCAGCGGCAGACCCGACGAATTACGCGATCACAGTGAAAACCCGTGGGTACGGCAATTTTTTAATCGAAAGCCTTCGGAAAAAACGAATTAGTAAAGGTTCTAAAGGTAAGGGAATAGTCCTTTTGTGAGGTACTGTTAAAATGAGTGCTAAAGCCAACTATTTCAAGATTGGATTGTTTGTCATCGTCGCTGTGATTTTATTGATTGCGGCCGTGATTTTCTGGGGTGCCAGTGCCTTACGGCAGAAGAAATATCTTATAGAAACGTACACCGCCGAATCGGTGAAAGGCCTGACGTCCGGCTCCCTGGTGTATTATCAGGGCCTCCAGATCGGTTCGGTCGATTCCATTGGTACCGCTCCGCTCTTCTATAATGTCAAGCTGGACTCCGAATATGCCAAATACCTCATAATCCGCATAAAATTGACCCATGAGCAAATTACCTCGCGGAAAGATATTGATCAGTTTTTCAAGGATCTGGTAAAGCAGGGGTACTGTTTTCAACTGAAATCCTCGCCCCTGACCGGCGTGGCCTATCTGGAAGCGTCCGTATATGAAGATCGGAAGAATCCTCCCGAATGGACTGCCTGGAAACCCGCATATCCCTATGTCCCATCGGTTCCCAGCCTGATGAGCACCTTGGCGGATTCCGCCGAGACCGTGTTCAAAAAACTGGCGGCTTTGGATGTGCAATCCCTGCTGGACAGCACCCAGGCCTTAATGGAAAATCTGAATAAAGCGGTAACCGACCTCCAGGTTACCGCCTTGCGAGAGAATATGCAAAAACTCTTCGGCAACGCGGATACTACCATTGCACAATTGAAATCACTGGTCCGCAGTACGGAGACTGCCAAACCGCCGGTAACGGTGGAAGAGATCATGGTGAATCTGAATCATTCCGTCAATTCCCTCCAGCAGGCGGTTCAGGATGCCGACCTCAAGGGAATCAGCGAGAAAGGTCAGAACCTGCTGACCGAATTACGGCAAAGTAACCAGCAGGTGCAATCCCTGCTCCGCAGTACCGATCAGCCCCAGGCCGCCTCGAACCTGGAACAAGTTCTGGCCGGCCTGGACGAAGCGATCCGGCAGATCAATTTGCTCATTCAGTACCAGTATCCCAATATCGATCTGGCGATCAAAAACCTGGTAGATACCTCCCAAAACCTTAAGGAAGGAACGGCAGAGATTAAACAGCAACCCAGCAAACTGTTGTTCAGCGAACCCCCCACTCAATCGGAGACCGTCAAATGAAAAAGAATACCATTCTCACGTTCGTGTTGTTATCGGGTATGTTTACCGTCGGCTGCAATCCCGGCGGTGGTCCCGCCGGTGAAAGGCGCTATTTTCTCCTGGACCTCCAGCGGGAAGGCCAGAAGCTCACCGAGTCCCCCCAGGATATGGTGTTGATGGTCCGGCCTTTTTCCCTGGCCCCGGGCTACCACCCCAAAGAGCTGACCTATCGCACCGGTGAGTTTCGCTATGAATCCGACTACTATAACCAGTTCGTTACCGACATCGGCCAGCAAATGGCGGAGCAAACCAGTAAGTGGCTGTCCCAGTCCGGATGCTGCGCCCATGTGGTTCCCCCGGGCAGCAGCCTGAAAGCCACCCATATGCTGGAAGGCAATATCACTCGTCTGTATGGCGATTTCCGGGATAAGGCAAAGGCCCAGGCATTTATGAGCATAACCTTCTACTTGATTGATATTACCAGCCGGAAGCCGAATGTAGTCTTTAGCGATTCCTTCGATACCCAAATCCCCATCACCGAAGCCACAGCCGAAAGCCTGGTAAAAGCCTATCAAACCGGTCTGCAGCAAATTTTGGAAAATTTCGAGAAAAAACTGATACCAGTGAAATTGACAATGGCAAAATAAAATAGTATTCAACATAACGCATTCATAAATCATAAAATTTTATCACCATGGGGTAATTCTCCAACACCCGATAAACCGTAATTCTACTCAGGCTCACGGTCCGGGCAATCCGAGCGATCTTCTCCCCACTATCTTTCATGGCTACAATGGCTTTTACCTGTCCCTCAGTAACTTTGAGCCGGCGGCCTTTCTGGGAGCCGCCCCAGCGTTTGCCGGCATGCGTCGGCTTCTTGTAGGAAAAACCCAGCCGATGCAGCAGATCAGTAACGCCGTTGACGGAGTACTCTATCAGGACGAAAACGGCAGGTTTGCCGATTTTCACAGCCTGCGTCATACCACCGGCTCCATGCTAGCGGCGTCAGGTGTTAATCCGAAAGTGGCGCAAAGTCTGATGAGACATTCAACCGTAGAATTAACCCTTGGCAGGTACAGCCATATTTACAAAGGCCAGGAAACCGACGCCATAGCCAGCCTGCCCGACCTGACGGCCCCCAGCCAGCAGCGGCTGGAAGCCAGAGCGACGGGGACCGATGATCTTCCAGTATTGACGATTGACACGGCGCAAAAATCCCTTGCCAAATCCCTTGCCAAAACCTGCGAAAAAACGACAATTTCAGCGAACGTTGACGAACAGATAGCAGAAAATCAGAATTACTCAAAAACCGCGTTTCCAAGCGAAAAGCCGCATTTTCCCTCTGAAAATAAGACTGGCCAAGACGGGAATCGAACCCGTACGCCCTTGCGGGCAGGGGATTTTAAGTCCCCAGCGTCTGCCAATTCCGCCACTCGGCCAACGTTATCTGACAATGGTTTATGCAATTTATTGCCATTGTCAATTTCGGTTTCCGCACACTTCCGATACCGGCAAATTATGAAGTACATGATAGCTCAGCGGACAGGCAAAGTCAACCTTTTCGCTATCGAAGCAAGCTCTTTTTGCGGATGATATAATTCCATTTAATATAAGGTATTATGATTCGTTGAATATCTCCAGCATTGACTTGCCTGCAAGAATTCCCTCCTTATAATTACGCTCCTTTTTTGCCAGCTCCTCCGTCATATCTGCCACCAGCTCCGCCGCCTGCCGGGGGATGACAATCACCCCATCCCGGTCCGCGAAGATGATATCCCCGGGGCAAATACGGACCGAATTGATTTCAATCTCGACGTTATAAGCGATATCTTCCATCCGTCCTACCGCCGAGAGCGGAGCTAAACCTTTGGCATATATAGGGTAATCACCCATCGCTTCAACCTCCGGCAGGTCGCGGATCGTACCGTTCACAATGGAGCCGATCCCTCCATGCATTTTCGTTCCCAGGCTCATCAGCTCACCATGGCAGGAACCCTTCGCCCCAGCAGTATCCATGACCAGAATGCCGCCCTGGCCCACCTGATCAATCGCCTGCAGATACCGCTTCATAAAAACCCGCTTGCGGCTGGGGACAAACTGAACGGTGGTGGCCGGACCACAAATCTTCCCGCCTTGGGGTAAATACCCATAGAGGTTGAAACCTTCCAGAACTCCCCAGATGCCCAGTTGATCCATACAATCGTGAATGGCTCCGCTATACCACCGGCTCAGCCGCTGAATCACTTCCATTTTTTTCATATTCACGCACTCCCATAAAAATAAAGAAAAATTATCGCGAATTTCAGGACAAAGAAAAGACTTTGTTTCCCGAGAGCACAAAATTCCCTCTTGTTCAGGAGGTTACGTAAATTATTTTTTTGCTGTTGACAGGCAGCAAAATGTTATTACCATACAGAACAGAACAGTTTTTTGGAAATAGAAAAGGAGCTAGCTTTTGAGTTTGTTTCCGTTTGTGGTCAAAGAAGGCATTCAGCAGCCCAAGTACAAGCAGATTATCGCGGGGATCATCGAGGCCATCAGCCGCAAGCGGCTGCGAGTGGGGGATGAGTTGCCGTCCATCAATCAGGTGTGCCATGAGTTTTTACTTTCCCGCGATACGGTGGTGAAAGCCTACGAGGACCTGAAGAAACGGGGGATCATCGAAGCGGCGCACGGGAAGGGGTACTATATCACCAGTGCTTCGGTGGAGCATAAAATCAAGGTGTTTCTGCTGTTTGATGAGCTGGCCCCGTATAAGGAAATTCTTTTCAGTTCGTTTAAGAATACGCTGGAGGGGAAGGCATTAATCGATATTTTCTTTCATCATCATAACATCAAGGTGTTTGAATCGCTGATCCGGGACCATGCGGGGAAATACGGTATCTATGTGGTAATGCCGTTTGTCCATCCGGAAATCGAGAGGATTCTGCAGATTCTACCGCGCGACCGGGTGATGCTGCTGGACCGCAAAGACGGCACTTCGGGAAACTACCCGTATGTATCGCAGGATTTTGACCAGTCGGTGTTTGCCTGCCTGGAGTCAGGGCTGGAGCGAATTCAGCGTTACAAAAAGTTCATCCTGGTTTTTCCCAAACCCAGCCATAATCCGGCAGAGATCATTGATGCCTTTGAGCGATTTTGCGATAAGCACAAGATGGAGCATTCGGTCATCCATAAAACAACCGGAAGAAAGGTGAAGGCAGAGGAAGCATACCTGGTGATTCACGATCTGGACCTGGTTTATATCCTGAAGCTCTGCAAGGAGCAGGGACTGACAGCAGGACGAAATGTGGGGATTATTTCCTATAATGATACCCCCCTGAAAGAGGTGGTCGGGGATGGGATTACCGTGATTTCGACAGATTTCGCGGAATTGGGACGGAAAGCGGCTGAACATATTCTGGAGCACAAAACTACGCAGGTGATCAATCCTACATCGTTAACTCTCCGGGGATCCTTATAGAATGAATCAGGATACATACGGAAATGTTACTATGAAAAAAACGGCATGGTTTATCGTTTGGTTTGTTTTCAGTTTTGTTATCCTTTATCCGGGGCCAATGAAAGCGAAGGAAGTACGGTCCGCTGCAAGAAAGGTCATTCCTCTGGATGGGATTTGGGAGATCGCGGAGGATTCGCTGGATGTGATCCCCGCCGATTTTTCTCATACGGTGGCAGTGCCCGGCCTGGTGGATATGGCGAAGCCGGTTTTTACGGAGGTGGGAACGAAAAGCAATCAGCGGGAGGCGTTCTGGTACCGGAAAACTTTTACGGTTGACGAAGATGTAGATGAGGTGGCTCTCTTAAAGATTCATAAGGCCAAATATGGCGCCCGCGTATTCCTCAATCAGCAGCTTGTCGGGGAATCGTTATCCTGTTTTACTCCGTTGCTTTTCGATGTGAAAAAATTCCTGCACGGCTCAGGTCAGAAAAACGAACTGCTTATCCGAGTCGGAGCGGACCGGGAGGGGTTTCCGAAAAATGTCCCGGACGGCTGGGATTTTGAAAAAGTTCGCTATATCCCCGGTATTTATGATTCGGTGGAATTGATTCTATCAGGAACACCTCATATTATTCGCGCCCAGGTCGTTCCGGATGTCGAAAAAATGGCGGTGGGCGTGGTAGCCTTGCTTGAAAATGTCGGAAAAACTAAGGATATTATTTTACACTATCAGATACGTGAAGCAGCCACCGGCCGAGAAGCGGCAGCGGGAGTAAAAAAGCTGGGCCGGCTCGAATCCGATCAGCAAGGCGAATATAAACTGGAAATCTCGATTCCCAATGGCCGGTTATGGTCCCCCGATGATCCATTCCTCTATGAGTTATTACTGTCAACAGAGGCGGATAGTTATATTACCCGGTTTGGCCTGCGTTCCTTCCGTTTTGACAAGGAAACCGGCCGTGCCGTCCTGAACAACCAGCCGTTTTTCATGCGGGGCACGAATATTTGTATTTATCGTTTTTTCGAGGATTCCCAGCGGGGGGACAGACCCTGGCGCAAAGAGTGGGCTCGCCAAGTGCTGCGTCGTTTTAAAGAGATGAACTGGAATTCCATTCGGTATTGCATTGGATTCCCGCCCGAAATCTGGTATGAGGTGGCGGATGAAGAGGGCTTTTTGATTCAGGACGAGTTCCCCATCTGGTATCTGGATAAATGGCCGGCCGAGTTACAAGCGGAGCATCTTGTCGGCCAATTCACCGACTGGATGCGGGAAAGATGGAATCACCCTTGCGTGGTGATCTGGGATGCGCAAAATGAAACATCATCACAGGGCCAGACCGCCAAAGTTATCGAAGCCGTTCGCTCTCTGGACTTGTCCCATCGTCCCTGGGATAACGGCTGGGACCCGCCCCAAGGTCCGGCCGATTCTTTTGAGACGCATCCATATCCAATGGGCTTATCCTATTTTAATAAAGGAACCCCTGTTTTTCGCCTGGAGAATTTTGCTCGTATTCCCGGCCGACCAGGTTATGAAGTGGAGGGTTTTGGCTGGATATTCAAAGGCAATGCCCGCGAAAATCAGAGCCGCCAGCCCATTATCATTAATGAATATGGCTGGCTGTGGCTCAATCGGGACGGCACACCGACCACCCTATCGAAAAATGTCTATGCGGAGTTGCTCGGTCCGGACGCCTCGGTTCCGCAATTGCGGGAAACCTATGCCCGTTATCTGGCCGCTATGACGGAGTTCTGGCGTGGCCACCGCGAATGTGCGGCCATACTACATTTTTGCGGCCTGGGCTATTCGCGCCCGGACGGCCAAACCTCGGATCATTTTCTGGATCTGGAAACGTTGGAATTTGAGCCATACTTTAAAAAAATAGTTGGAGACGCCTTTTCGCCGGTCGGCCTGATGATTGATGAATGGGCGGAATATTTCCATCCGGGTGAAAAACGCGCAATTCCGGTCATCATCATTAATGATTTATACACCGATTGGGACGGGAAGATTCAACTGCGTATCCAGAAAGATCAGGAAATTCTGGCCGAAGAAACAAAAGCATGTTCCGTCAAGGCCCTGGGCCAGGAAAAAGTTACATTTGAATTATCAGTGCCCCAGCAGACTGGCAAATACCAATTGATTGCCGAACGGTCCGATGCCGCCGGTAAGAGTGTTTGCAGTATCCGGGACTTTAAAATTTTATCGCAGGAAGAATCATTTGCCGTGCATGGCTATCCGATCTCATCCGTGCCGGAAGTTTCGTCTATGATTACCGTTGACGGCACCTCTTATTCGGCTGAATATGCCGTCGATAATGATCCGGCCACCCGCTGGTCCTCGGGATTTTCCGATCCGCAGTGGCTCACCGTCGATTTGGGCGAAGTGGTTCCCATTTCAAAAGTTAAACTTACCTGGGAGACAGCTTATGCCAAATCGTATCTCATCCAGGTTTCCAAAGACCGACGTTCCTGGGAGGAAATCTATCGTACCGATCAGGGGGATGGAGCCGTCGATGAAATCGTTTTCGGTACCAGGGAGGCTCGTTATATTCGCCTGATCGGATTGCAGCGGGGGACCGAATATGGGTATTCCCTTTTTGACTTCAGGGTATTTCGATAAAGCAGGATTAAATAAACAGAGGATTCCATGAACCAGACAAGTAAATTGAGTAGTAGAGAAAGAGTAGTAAAAGCTATAAATCATCAACCCGTGGACCGCGTCCCGCTGGATTTGGGCGGCACCGCGTTTACGGGGGCGCATGTCAGCGTGGTGGCCCAGTTGCGGCGGCTGCTGGGATTGAAAGAAGGGCCGGTGAAGGTCAGCGAGATGTACCAGATGCTGGGAGAAATCGCCCCGGATTTACAGACCGCTATCGGGACCGACGTTACGGTGTTATTCGGCCCGAAGAATATGTTCGGTTTTTCCAATGCCGACTGGAAGCCCTGGCGAACCTTCGATGGGACGGATGTACTGGTACCGGGCAAGTTTAACACGACCCCGGAAGCGAACGGGGATATCCTGATGTATCCGCAGGGGGATCATTCGGTCCCGCCCAGCGGGCGGATGCCCAGGGGCGGATTCTATTTCGACGCCATTATCCGGCAGGAGCCGATTGACGAATCGAAGCTGAATCCGGAAGATAATCTTGAGGAATTCCATCCCCTGGGAGAAGGGACACTGCGTTATTATGAAAAGGAGGCGGACGCACTGTACCGCAATACGGATCTGGCAATTGCCACCGGCGGACCGGGAACGGCGCTGGGGGATATTGCCATGGTGCCGGCGGTTGGGATGAAGCATACCAAGGGGATACGTGATATCGAAGAATGGTATATCAGCACGGCGGCCCGCCGCGGTTATCTGATAGAAGTATTCAGCCGTCAGTCGGATATCGCGGTGGAGAATCTCAAGCGGCTGTATCAGGCAGTCGGCAATAAAATTCAGATTATCTGGATGGATGGGACAGATCTGGCAACCCAGACCTCGCTGTTCTGCAGCCCGGACACCTACCGGGAACTCTACAAGCCCTTCCATAAGAAAATGAACGACTGGGTTCATGCCAACACCGCCTGGAAAACCATGAAACACTGCTGCGGGGCGTGCGAACCGCTAATCGGGGAATTCGCGGAGGCGGGCTTCGATATCCTCAACCCGGTGCAGTGTTCCGCCACCGGGATGGATCCGGAACTACTCGTAGAAAAATATGGCAAGAGAATCGTATTCTGGGGCGGCGGGGTCGATACGCAAAAGGTGCTGCCGTTCGGTACGGCCGAAGAAGTGAAACAGCAGGTCCGGGAACGGGTAAAAATATTCAGTAAGTATCACGGTTTTGTGTTTGCGGCGATCCATAACATCCAGTGCAAAACCCCGGCGGAGAATGTGGTGGCCATGCTGGAGGCGGTGGGACATCTGGCCAAAAAATAAGATGGTGAGATAAGATGATGAAAAAAGCGGATACGGAGAGATTGTTGCCAAATGTGGAAGATAGCGGCAGTTTGCTCTATCTTTGTCTGATTACCCTGGTGGCGGCGCTGGGCGGCCTGCTGTTCGGCTACGATACGGCGGTAATCTCCGGTGCGATCGGTTTTTTGGAAACCCGGTATCAACTGGACCCGACGGCGAAAGGCTGGGCGGCCTCCAGTGCCCTGGTCGGCTGTGTCCTGGGTGTGCTGGTCGCGGGCCTGCTCAGCGACTGGCTGGGCCGCAAAAAGGTGCTGATCCTGGCGGCGGTGTTGTTTCTAATTTCGGCCATCGGCACGGCCCTGCCCAGGAATTTGCTGGAGTTTATCATCTATCGCATTATCGGCGGGATCGGAGTGGGGGCGGCGTCGATGACCTCGCCGATGTATATCGCGGAGGTCTCGCCAGCCCGGATTCGCGGCCGGATGGTATCGATTAATCAGTTCGCCATTGTGACCGGGATGCTGGTGGTATATTTTGTCAATTACTTCATCGCCGGGCAGGGTACGGAAGAGTGGAATGTGCAGCATGGCTGGCGGTGGATGTTCGGTTCGGAGGCGCTGCCGGCCTTTTTACTGCTGGTGTTTCTGTTTTTCGTGCCGGAAAGTCCCCGCTGGCTGACCAAGCAGAAGCGGGCCGGTGAAGCCCTGAAAATCCTCACGCGGGTGGGCGGCGGTCAGCATGCCCAGACGGAACTGGCGGCCATCGAAGAAGCCCTTGCCCAGGAAAGCGGTTCTCTCAAGCAGCTATTCCATCCCGGTATGCGCATCATCCTGGTCATCGGTGTGGTCCTAGCCGTGCTGCAGCAGGTCACCGGCATTAATGTCTTCCTCTACTACGCACCCGAAATCTTTAAAAAGCTCGGCTCCGGAACCAGCGCCGCCCTGCTGGAGACGGTGATCGTCGGTTCGGTCAATCTGCTCTTTACCATTATTGCCATCTGGTCGGTGGACAAACTGGGCCGCAAGCCCCTCATGCTCATCGGTTCGACGGGCATGGGTATTTCCCTGCTGGCGATGGGACTCTCCGCCTACTATCAGGCGGTGGGGTCTTGGGTCCTGATCTTTATGCTGGGCTATATCGCCAGCTTCGCCCTTTCCGTTGGTCCCGTCACCTGGGTCATCCTCTCGGAAATCTTCCCGACCAAAATTCGCGGCCGGGCCATGGCGATTGCCACCTTCTGCCTGTGGGTCGCTAATTATTTCGTATCGCAAACTTTCCCCATGATGCAGGAAAGCCAGTGGCTGGGGGAACGATTCCATAACGCCTTCCCGTTCTGGGTGTATGGCCTGTTGTGCGTGGTATTGTTCCTCTTTGTCGGGTTCTGCGTACCGGAAACCAAAGGCAAAACACTGGAAGAAATCGAAAAACGCTGGCTTTCAGGAAGAGAAAAACAAGATGAATGATTGTAAGTATTTATATCATAAGGATATATGTTAATACAGGGAATAAAGGTTGAATACCAGAGAGGATTTTGATAGAATTTGGTAAGTGAGGCAGTAGCAGAGAATAACCGGAAGGAAGTGAAAAAAGCCAGGAAAACCGAAACCTTCCTGCCGGTTTTGACGTAAAAGGAATAGGATGCTATTGCAAGATGTATCACCAGCTAAGAGCCGCACAACAAACAGTAAAAGGGGATTCCATAGAATACGTATAACTGGTCGGGGCAGTGTTATTGATGTTTTTAAATCCGGAGAGATGGCTTGATGTCATCATGTTAGTAGAGGTCTATTATGAAACGTATCCACCGCCTGCTCAAACATAAATATCAACAATATGCCGCGAATCGCAATTCCTCCCTTCGTCTGGAACCGCTGGAATCCCGCCTGCTCCTCTCGGTTGCCGACCATCTGCGGGTAACGGAGATCATGTATAAGCCCGCCGATCCAACCCCGGCGGAAATAGACTCAGGGTATGTCGATAATGATTTATTTGAGTATATCGAATTAACGAATACCGGTGCGACGGTGCTGGATCTGACGGGAGTTACCTTTGCCGAAGTAGGTGGGGAAGGGATTATATTCGATTTTTCCGGCAGTAATGTGACCTCGCTGGCTTCCGGGGAGTATGTACTGGTGGTTCGGAATCAGGCGGCATTTACCGCCCGATATGGAGCCGGACTGGCAGGCCAGATTGCCGGAGAATATACCGGTCAGATTGCCGGGGATCTGGATAATGGCGGAGAATTGATTACGCTGAAATCCGGTGTGGATGTAGTGCAGGAGTTTGATTATAATAATAGCTGGTACACGATTACGGATGGGTCGGGATTTTCGCTGACGATCCGGGATGCCGCCAGTACGGATCTGGATGACTGGGATGATGACGGCGGCTGGCGGCCCAGCGAGTCTTATAACGGAACCCCCGGGACAGGAGACTCGTATCAGACTTCAATTATTATTAACGAGATTATGGCCCATACCGATACCCAAACCGGCGACTGGGTCGAATTCTATAATACTACCGCTCAGGCGGTCAATATCGGAGGCTGGTATCTATCCGATAACGGCAAGAACTTAACCAAATATAAAATAGCCGACAACACGTTTATCCCGGCCCATGGGTACCTGGTCTTCAATCAAGCTCAGCATTTTGACGATTTCTTCGGCCTGAGTGAAAACGGCGAAGAGGTTTACCTGGTCGAAGCGGCGGGGGATGACATTATCAGTTATGTCGATCATCAATCTTTTCGCGCTTCGGAGTCGCAAACTTCCTTCGGAACTTATGTAAAAAGTACCGGCGGCGATGATTTTGTGGCCATGCAGAATCCGACGCCTTTAAGTGCAAATTCGGACCCGAAAGTCGGGCCGATTGTCATCAGCGAGATCATGTATAATCCAACCAGCGACCTGGATGCGGAAGAATATATCAAACTGACCAATATTACCGGCTTGCCGGTCACTTTACAGGATATCGTAAAGGAAATTACTGATACCCATCCGGCAGGTGAAGATCTTACCGTTCCTTGGAGTTTCACGGACGGGATTGAATATGGTTTTGAGACAGGAGATTCAGCCGTGACTATCCTGGCTTATAGCTCTATCATCTTTGCGAAAGATCCAGCGGCGTTTACCGCGGCCTACGGAGCGACACCTGGCATAGACGTACTTGGGCCGTTTACGGGTAGCCTGGCTAATGGCGGCGAAGATGTGGAACTATCCAGGGCCGGCGATAATGTATATACTGTGCAATATTATATTTTGCAGGACCGGGTGAATTATGATGATGCCGCGCCGTGGCCGACGGAGCCGGACGGCAGCGGGATGGCGCTGGTTCGAAAAGACAACAATGCCTATGGCAATGATCCAATAAACTGGAAGGCAGGACATCCGCTGGATGATGCGCCGACGATAACGTCGCTGAGCGACAGCCCCGATCCGGCCGTGCAGGGAGCCAATCTGACCTTGACCGCCAACGGCGTTGCGGATGATTACCAGGTAGCGAAGGTGGAGTTTTACCGCCAGGCGGTCGGCGGCGATGTATTGCTGGGAACCGATACCAGCAGTGCCGGCGGCTGGACCTGGACCGGTTCGACCGCCGGTTTTCCCACCGGGACCATCACCTATTACGCCCGCGTTACCGATGACGCCGGCTTCACCAGCAGCATAGCAGCCACCACCGGCGTGGTGCAACTGCCTAATGCCGCCCCAGCCATCGGTTCGCTCAGCGTCAGCGACAGCCCGGTGACTCTGGGAGCGGTGATTACCATTACTGCCAACAATGTCACTGACAGTGACGGCAGCGTGGCCCTGGTGGAATTTTACCGGGATGTCAACGCCAATGGCCAGATTGACGTGGGGACCGATATTTTATTGGGAGATGATAATGATGCCGCCGGCGGCTGGACCTGGGCCGGCCCGACCGATGAATTCGTTCTCGGCAGCAATACCCTGCTGGCCCGGGCGCTGGATGAGGATTCGGAATACAGTGCCGCGGTCAGCGCCACCGTGGATATCAACGCCGCCCCGACCGTGGGATCCTTGACCGACAGCCCCGACCCGGTTATCCAGGGCGAGAACCTCACTTTGACCGCAGTGGATGTCGCCGATAGCGACGGGACGGTGGCCCTGGTGGAATTTTATCGCGATGTCAACAGCAACGGACTAATCGATGTTGGTACTGACTCTTTATTGGGAACCGATACTAACTCCGACGGCGGATGGAGCTGGACGGGTTCAACCGGCGGCTTTGCCCTCGGCAGCAATACCCTGCTGGCCCGCGCGCAGGATGAGGACGGGGCCTATAGCAATGTGGTCAGCACCACTGTGCTGGTGGAGCCGGGAAATGCCGCACCGACA
>JAKQBU010000460.1 GCA_029573975.1 Planctomycetota bacterium | reverse complement strand
GTGTATGTACCCTTCGATTATCTATGCCAGTTGATCGGACAAACGGGTGAGGGTGGCAGGAAGGAATGTCTGGCCAGCGTGCAGATCCGGCGCGCACCGGGATTCGGACCGGAAACGGTAAAACAGCAGGTGCGAGAAGCCTGGAAACAGTATGTAAAAACGAATCTGGGCTGGCCGGACCAGGCGGCGCGAAATGTGGCCATTTATTCCTCCGGCGAAAATGAGATGGTAAAAATATTTACACATGAGATCCGCAAACAACTGGGCGTCATGCAGATGATGATGGGGCTGATTTGTCTGGTGACGGCCCTTCTGGTTTTTGTCACGCTCTTTATGATTGTCACGCAGAAACGGCGGGACATGGGGATTATCCGCGGCCTGGGCGGCTCCCGGCGCGGATTGGCCGTGCTGTTCCTGTATTACGGCTTGAGCATAGGAGTGATAGGGACGGCCTTGGGTTTGTTCCTGGGGGTCCTGGCCACCCGGAATATCAATCTGCTGGAAGCGGCGTTAACCCGGCTACTGGGTTTCAAGGTCTGGAAAAGCGGCGTCTATATGTTCAGCCACATCCCCGATGAGGTGGCCTGGAATTCGGTGGGCTGGATTCTGGCAGCCGGAGTGGGAACCGCCGTGCTGGGCGCCGCGCTGCCGGCCTGGCGCGCGGCCCGACTGCACCCGGTGGAAAATTTACGATACGAGTAACAGGAAACGATGTATAAACTGCTGCTGATCTGGCGCTATTTTCTGAAAAAGCGCGTCGCGTATATTGCGGTGCTGGCTGTCCTGCTGCTGGTCATGCTGGTACTGGTCGTCCTGAGCATCATGTCCGGCCTGCTGGAAGACACCCGCCAGCGGAACCATCGCTGGACCGGCGATCTGGTCGTCGGGCGGGATTCACTGGTAGGCTTCGCTTACTATGACGAATGGATTGCCGCCTTACAGAATCATCCGCAGGTAGAAGCCGCTACGCCGGTTATCCAAACCTTCGGATTGATTCAGGGAGGCGGGGCGCGGCAATTAATGGGCATCGAAATGGAGTCCTGGTGCCGGGTGACCCATTTCCAGCAAACGCTGTTTTATCAGAAAAACGACCGGCTCCCCAGCTTGGCGGTACCCGTGGCTGATTCGCTGCCGCCGGATTCGCAGCCGGAACAGCGGGGATGTATCCTGGGGTATTATATGCTGGCCGGCCAGCAGGGATTCCTGCGCCCCGGACGGGCAGCGGCAAAATTGAGCGTAACGGTATTCGGGCTGAACAGCCGGGGACAACTGGCCGGTTCTGGCATCGGGGAGCAGCAGTTTTTCTGGTACGTGGACGATTCCGAATCCGGCCTGGTCGATATTGACAGCTCGGTCCTGTATGTGGATTTTCACCGGTTGCAAAAACTCTGTTATATGAACGGACTGGACGGCCAGCCCCGGCGGGCCAGCGAAGTCCGAATTAAACTCAAAGAAAACGTTTCGCTGGCAGCGGGAAAAACCGCCATCGCCGGTCTCTGGCAGCAATTTGCAAAACAATACCAGGGGAAACCATCCTCTAATTTGCTTGCGGATGTACGCATCGAAACCTGGAAAGAATATCGGCGCAGCCGCATCGCCCCGGCGGAAAAAGAAAAAAGCCTCATGATTGTCATTTTCGCCATGATCGGTTTTGTAGCCGTCTTTATCATTTTTGCCATTTTTTATATGATTGTTACCGAAAAAATCAAAGATCTGGGAATCGTCAAAAGTGTGGGCGGCTCCCGGCTGGGGATTAGCCAGATATTTTTGGGCTATGGTGCACTGGTCGGCCTGGTGGGGACGGTGATAGGAACCATTTTAGGGATTCTGATCGTTACCCACAGTAACGAAATAGAAGGTTTGCTAAATGCCTGGTTCGGCTTTCGGTTATGGGACCCGGAGGTCTATGCCATCAGCCGAATCCCCGACGCCGTGGATTACGGGCAGGCAGCCGTTATCGGACTGGTCGCCATCCTGGCCTGTATCCTGGGTGCGTCCCTGCCGGCCCGGCGCGCGGCAAAA
>JAKQBU010000455.1 GCA_029573975.1 Planctomycetota bacterium | reverse complement strand
AGGAGGATGGCGTTGGCGGCGGTGGTCAGTTTGGTGGAGACGACGAAGAGGATGACCGCGCCGGCGTAGCAGACGGCCCCACCGAGCTGGGCCGGCGAGAGATTCAGATGCGGGCGGCGCAGGAGGATCAGGATGACCGGCAGGGCAATGAGGCTGCGGGCGCCGGCGATGGCCATAGGATTCCAGGAAATCTTTTTGATGAGCACACCGCCGAAACTCCAGAGGAGGGCGGCGGCCAGCAGCAGGAAAATGGCCTGGAATCGGTGCATTTTTTCGGTAGTCATAGGCGGAGATTATAACAATATCTGTTTTACCGGCAAGACAGAATTATTCCCAATGCAAAGACCTCCGGGACCGAAACGAAACGCAGGAGAGAATACGCTAGCAGCGGCCTTTTCCGTCTTGCCAGGCAGGCAAAAGGTGGGTACTTTAAGGTAATCGTTTCGGAGTTTTTGCATTATAGAGTCAAATATATGCCGGTAAGGAAATGATAATCATGAGCAGGCGATTGTTTGGGATGTTATTGTTACTGCTGCTTCCGGTCGGGGCGGGCGGGTGCAAGGTGGTTTCGCACACGGAACTGGACCAGATGCAGTCGGAACAGCAGCGGCTGCAGGCCAGAATCAACGAGCAGTCTGAATCGATGGATAATTTGCTGGCGGCTTTACAGGCGGTGAAGAGGAGTTATGAGGAGTTGGAAATGCAAGCCGAAGAAATCCAGAATCGAAACCAGGAGCTGGAAGAGGCCGTGCAAACCACGGGGCAGGAGCGGGATGTGGCGGTGAGAACGTCGCAGGAACTCCAGACCAGGGTGAAGAACCTGGCTGGGCAATTACAGAAGCAGGCCGAAAAGGGCAAGGAGCTGGAGAGGAGGATCGAGGGGGTGGTGCAAGAGCGGGATGCGGCTATAGCGAAACTGCATGAACTGCAGGCAGAGGCGGAAAGTCTGTCGGCGGAACTGCAGAAGCAAAGCCAAAGAGCCGGGGAATGGAAGGAGAAGGCCCAGGCGATGACCCACGAACGGGATGCGGCGGTAAACCAAGCACAGGAACTGCAGGCGGCCGCGGAAGATCTAACGGCCCGGCTGGCGGAGCAGACTCAAAAGGCCGGGGAGCTGGATACCAAGCTGCAGGCCCTGGTAAAGGAACGGGAGGCGGCCGCGGCGCAAAATCCGGCCGCGCAGACGGGTACGGAATACTTTGCGGTGCAAATACAGGAGCAGGAGAAGAAAATCCAGGAGATGGAAGACCGTAACCAGCAGTTGCAGGCGATTCTGGAAAAGATTGTCGATATACTGAACCAAGCGGATACTCCGGAAACGGCAAAATGAGGGATTTTCTGGGAAGATAAAGTCGAGTAACAGGGAAGGGCATATACAGAAAAGGTGTTAGTCTAGGATCGGATGCAATAGCCGGATTAAGATCGATTAGGAATTTCGTGCTTGTATCAAGCAAAGATGGGAGGTAGAATTAAAGTTTTTGGCAGAAGACAGGAAGACGATCAGGAAATATATCGTAAGGATGATGATATAGCGATGGAGAAGACGGAGCTGTTAGGGAGTCTGACGGAGAGCCAGCGGGCGGCGGTGGTGCACCGGGAGGGGCCGATGCTGGTGCTGGCGGGGCCGGGCAGCGGGAAGACGCGGGTGATTACGCACCGGGTGGCGTATCTGATCCAGCAGGGAGTGCGGCCGTATCATATTCTGGCGATTACGTTTACCAATAAAGCGGCGGAGGAGATGCGGCAGCGGGTGACGGCCCTGCAGATGGAGCGGGGCAGCACGATCTGCACGTTTCACAGTCTGGCGGCACGGCTGCTGCGGGAGTTTTCGGAACGGGCGGGGCTGGCGAAGAATTACAGCATTTACGATACGGCGGACCAGAAGGCGGCGATGCGGAACGCGCTGAAGGCGTGCGAGCTGGACGCGAAGAATTTTCCGCCGGGGAAGATGCTGGCGGCGATCAGTATCCTGAAAAACAATCTGCAGGGGCCGGAGCAGATGCGGGAGAAGGAGCTGGGGTATTATGACAAGGCGCTGGCCAAGGTGTATGGGGCGTATCAGAAGATTTTGGCGGCGAATGCGGCGCTGGATTTTGACGATCTGCTGATGAAGCTAGCGCTGCTGCTGCGGGATGATGTGGAGCTGCGGGACCGGCTGAACGAGCGGTATCAGTATGTACTGGTGGATGAGTACCAGGACACCAATCAGTGCCAGTACCAGATTGCCCGGGGGCTGTCGCTGAATCATAACAATCTGTTTGT
>JAKQBU010000448.1 GCA_029573975.1 Planctomycetota bacterium | reverse complement strand
GGATAGCGATTCGCCCGAACTCACCCCGTGAATCAGGTCCTCCAGCAATTCCCGCAAAACTTTTTTTCCGGATTGTTTCTCTATAATTCTCAGACAATCCAGCAGAGGCAATCCCGCCCGCAAGGCAGCACTTAGCTGGGTGGTAAAGGCCAGGATATCCCTGCTGCTAACCCGCCCCACGCCAAGACGCAGAAAAGAACCGGCGGTTTTAAACGACTCGGATGAACTGACAGCGGTCGCCGGCTCGGATTCATTCTTCTCCGCCAGCCGGGTGGCAAAATGTCCCCGCTCCTTCAAATGAGCGATTGCCGCCCGCCGGTCCGCTGCTTGTACCGTTCCGCTGACCGGGCTGCCTGAATCGTTCACTCCCTGATAGTGAAATTCCGCCACTGGCTGCCTTTTCGATACCGAATAAAATTAACTCAATAAAAAATTCTTCCAAAAACCACTGGATCACACTAATCGTCCGTCATTCCCTGCGTTACCCGAAGCACTTCCTCCACCGTGGTGATTCCCTGTACGATTTTCGCAATCCCGTCATGCCGCATACTGACATGATCGGCGGGCGCCTTTTTCAGGATCTCTTCCACCGTCGGCCTGGTGACAATCACCTGCCGCAGAGAATCGGTAATCCGCAATAATTCGTAAATTCCCGTCCGGCCCCGCATCCCCGTACGCATACAATCCTCGCAGCCGACGCCATGATACAATGGGGCCGCCGGATCGATGGAAATGGAATTATTCAAACTTTGAATCAGGGCCGGGGCCGGCTGATACGGCTGCTTGCAGGCCGGACAGATCCGCCGCACCAACCGCTGGGCCAGCACCGCCTCCAGGGAACTGGCCAGCAGAAACGGCTCCACTCCCATATCGATCAGCCGCGTGATCGCACCGGGTGCGTCATTGGTATGCAGGGTGGAAAATACCAGATGCCCGGTCATCGCCGCGCGAATAGCAATATCGGCGGTCTCCCGGTCGCGAATCTCCCCCACCATGATGATATCGGGATCCTGCCGCAAAATATGCCGCAATCCCGTCGCAAAGGTCAAACCCCGCTTGGGATTGACCGGCATCTGGATCACGCCTTCCAACTGATATTCCACCGGGTCCTCGATGGTAATGATTTTCAGCGTGGAAGAATAGATTTTATTCAGCGCGGCATATAACGTCGTGGTTTTGCCGCTGCCGGTAGGCCCGGTTACCAGGACAATCCCATGCGCCTTCGTCAGGCAATGGCTGAAGCCGTGCAAAGACTGTTTGTTCATGCCCAGCTCTTCCAGGTTCATCAGGGCAATCGACTTGTCAAGCAACCGCATGGTCACGGACTCGCCGTAAATGGTGGGGACCGTGGATACACGGATATCCACTTTTCCCTTCGAACCGGGGAATTCAATATGGCCGTCCTGCGGGATAAAACGTTCGGCGATATTCATGTTCGCCATGATTTTAATACGGGAAACAATCGCGGCATGCAGCCGTTTCGGCGACGGGGCTTTTTCAATCAACAACCCATCCACGCGATACTTGATTTTCAGTTGATGTTCAAAGGGTTCGATGTGAACGTCACTGGCCCGGGCGTCAATCGCTTCCAGGAGAATAATATTAACCAGGTTCACGAGCGACGGTTCACGGGCCAGTTCATGCAGCTTGGCGGGCGAATAATCGCCATTGCCGTTACCGCTGGAAAATCCATTGCTGGGTGATTCCGCCGGGGCCAGATTTTCGAGCATGCGTGCCACATTGCTGCCGTAAAATTTCAATACGGTTCGTTCCAGCTCCACCGGATTTCCGTAATATCGCTGGATCGACATCCCGGTAACCAGGCGAATATCCTCCACCGCCTTCATATCGAACGGATTGGCCATCGCCAAACCGATCCGGCCATCTTCCCGCCAGAGAGGTAAAATATTGTATTTCGTTACCACCGAAGCGGGCACCAGAGACAACACGGCAGGTTCCAGAGTTAGGCTGGTTAATTCAATTCGTTCGATCCCCGCCTGCAAGGCCAGGGCTTCAATAAGCTGAGCCTCGGTAATATACCCCAATTCCAGCAGGATTTCTCCCAGCCACTTGCGATTGATCTTCTGCTCTTCCAGGGCGTATTCCAGCCGCGACTGATCCAGATAGGATTTCTCGCATAATAACTGGCCTAGTTTTTTCTCAAGTGCCTGCACCATGTTGCTTCGTTCCTGGAAGGAAAAGCCACCCCGATCGCCATTTCTTCTGAATTTACAATCCCTTACAACAGCCACACACAAATACATATAGGCCGTCCTCTTCGTCTGGATGACCATATATTTACTATGACGTATGAAACAGTAATAAGTTACATAAAAAATTTAATTTTTTAAAATTTTTAGATACTTTTTAGTTCATTCTACTTGTTTTCTCCCGAGCCTGGCCTTTATTCTTGCCTACATCCGCCATCTTACCCAGATATTCAGGTTTTCCACCCCTGCCACCCTAGCAATCTCCTCCAGCGGCGGCAGAAGAATTATGCTGTAACGGGCACGCTGTCTGAGGCGTTGCAGATGAAGGATCGTTATTTTGTAAATTATTGCAATTACAGTTAGTTACAAAAGCATATGGCCAGCTTCCCAAGCTGAACGTCGGTGGTCCGAATCCGCTCGCCCGCTTTTTTGAGTTTTTAACCCCCTATTTTTTTGCTGGGACCGGATGTACGATCCATTCCAGGATGCCGCTGGAGAATCCTTCTTGAAGCTGGGCCTCGATTCGTAAGCCGCCGGTAAGCACGGGGGTAAAGCGGGTTTGATTGAACTGGTCTTTTGCGGCGGCGTAGGAATCCGGTTGGGCCACTTCCTGCCACTGGGAGCCATCGTTGTACAGCAGCCGCCAGGAGGCTGGGACCCGGCAGGCACCGCTGCCCGAATCATCGAACCAGTACACCTCGACCGAATCGACCGAGACGGGCTGGGGAAAATCATACTGCACCCATTCCCGGGTACCCTTGTGATCCCACCAGGTGTGGCGCGGCTGGGTAGTATCATGGGAATTCGCCGGTTTCAACTGGTCATGTAACGCATCTACAGTATCCTTGCTCCAGACGTGGGAGGCTGACGCCCGGCTGGCGAAGGCGAGTGTAGGGGCCGGGGTTGGAACGGCGGCGGAGGGCTGGCGGGCCAGCCAAACCGCCATCTGTCCTGCTCCGCGATGGGCCCAGGCATAATACGGGATGGCCTGGAACGGGCACTGCGATTCCAGCAGTTGATCCCCTTCTTCACCGCGTTGAATCTGCCGGGCGGTACCGGTCAAAACCATGACACCACCCAGCAGGCCGGCCTGCCAGCGGGAATCGAGTGCCGCATCGTCCGGCAGGAGCAGGGCACGGATATTTTCGATGGTATCCGCCGATTCGGCACAATACACCAGCGGGCCTCTTTCCAGGGCGATCCGGCCCTGGTTGTTTTCCAGTTTTTCGCCGGCGAGCACCCATCGAATCTTCATCGGCAGGTTCAGCAGAATGGTGTCACCTTTTTGCCAGGTGCGGCGGATGACGGCATATCCCTGCTGCGGGAGCGAATCGACCGTTTTGCCGTTTAGCGTCAGGGTGAATGGTTTCGCCGGCTGGTTTACATAGCTGTATAAGCCGCCCGGCATGACTTCCCCCCGCGTCCAGCCGGGGATGCGAATCCGCAGCTCGAATTCCAAGGGCTGATCCGGTTCCACATTTATCTTGACCAGACCATCCCAGGGATAAGTGGTCTCCTGGGTTATTTTTATCGGATGGCCGTTCCAGTCGATATCAGCCGTGCCCTGGGCAAAGAGGTTGACATAGATACCGCGTTCACTTTGGGCGTACAGGTAGTTGGGGATCGACGGGATAAAACGCGCCACATTCACGGGGCAGCAGGAACAGGCGAACCATTCGCTGCGCTGATAGCCGCCCCAGCAGGCCAGGGGGTTGGGATAGAAGAACCGGTTGCCCTCCAGCGAAACACCGGCCAGAAAACCGTTGTACAGGACCCGCTCCAGGACGTCGATATATTTCGCGTCGCCATGCAGGAGGAACAGGCGATGATTCCACATGGCAGCGGCGATGGCAGCACAGGTTTCGTTATAGGCGGTGTCGTTCGGCAGTTCATAATTATCTCCGAAGGCCTCCCCTTCATGGCGGGCGCCAATTCCGCCGGTCAGGTACTGTTTCTTCGAAACTACATTATCCCAAATAGTATCAATCGCATTAACATATGCCTGATCTCCTGTCAGGGCTGCCACATCGGCCATCCCGCAGTACATATACACCGCCCGGACGGCATGGCCTACCGCCTCGGTCTGCTGGATGACGGGCAGATGATCCTGGGCATACAGCCCGTAAAGCTCCCGCAAATCGCCGCGGCCCCGCATATCCAGGAAAAATTTGGCCAGATCCAGATATTTCTTCTCGTTGGTGATGCGGTACAAGCGTACCAGTCCGATTTCGATTTCCTGATGGCCGGGGACCGCAATTTTTTTGCCCGGGCCGAAGACCGAATCGATATGGTCCGCCAGCCGGATCGCGACGTCCAGGATCTGGCGTTTGCCGGTGGCCTGATAATAGGCTACGGCCGCCTCGAAGAAATGCCCGGCACAATACAACTCGTGCTTATTCTTGGTATCCACCCAGCGTTTCTCCGGCTGGCGCTGGGGCAGGGAATAAAAGGTATAAAGGTAGCCATCCTCCCACTGGGCGGCAGCGATCTGGTCAATCACGCCATCGACATAGGTTTCCAACTCCGCGTCGGGGTGGGTCTTGAGAGAATAGGCGGCGCCTTCGATCACTTTGTACAGATCGGAATCGTTGAAGTAGATGCCTTCAAACTTGCCCGGCATCAGCCCGCCAGCTTTGGCGAAATTACTGATCCGGCCGGTCTGCTCACATTTTTTGAAACAGTAGGGAATGGTTACGCTTCGGTTGGTCTCCAGCCGCGACTGCCAGAATCCCTGGCCGATCTGCACCTGCGTAAAAGGCACGGATTCAATCGTTTCAGAATGAAGTATAGAGGTACCCGCACATACTCCGGCTATTATACAAAACCGAAACACCCATTCCTGCAAAACTATTTTTTCCATGTACGTTTCCTTTCACTTGATTTATTTACATAATAGCATTATACAGGAGAAATGAACATCAAATTTTTATTCGTTGAATTTGAAGGAGCGGCCATGCGAAAGAAAATGTTTAGTTTTGCAGTCATGTGTTTTGTAATTTTATTTTGCACTTTTTCCGGTTTTGCGGCAGTAGGCGACCATTGGCAAAGCGGGCCGCAGTTTCACTCACCTGCGGCCGGTTCGCCGGTTATGGGTTCATCCAATCCTCTGCCGGGTAACACGTGGCAATACGGCTATCGTATGGCCCAGGGGCATAACGACGGAAAATGGAAGCATATGAATGCCGGGCCGTTCACTCCTTTTGCCGGTCAGGAAGCCGGTGAACTGGGGCCAGCCATTTCGGGTGCTGCCGACAGTGGGCCGGATCTGAACCGCTGGTGGATTCCGTTTCCCCCTGCCGAAGGTGTGCAGTGTGTGGGATCGATTGTTTTTGCCGAGGGGGCGGTGCAATCCGGTCCGGAAAATTATCTGGCTGGGCAGGTCCATCTGCTAACGGATGACTCGGCCCCGATCAACGGGATTCCCTCGCTGCTCTGGAGTGCCCCGCAAAACGGAGCTTATACCTTTACGGTAAAATTGACCCATTGCCTGAACGATAGCGCGGAATCGGTTCGCGATCCTTTTTATCATATACTGGTTAATGGTATTTGCCTGGAGGAGGGGCGGCTTACGAATTATGGGGAACAAGCGGAACGTCGGTACGAGAATTTGACGCTCAAGGAAAAAGACACCCTGGAAGTGTGCGCCTCCACGGGGGGTGTGGTTTTTCCGCTTACGATTCTGGCGGTGGAAATGACGGTGGAACAGGTGCCGGCGGAACAGGCCGGACCGCTGGAGGCGAGGATCGCGGAGATCCGGGCACTGAATGCCAGGGGACAGGAATCGTTTCCCACGGAATTTGCGGGGCATCCGTATGCCGCGGCGATGAAAAAGATGATGGCCTGGAATGAGGCGAATCTGGGACCGGATGCGCTGGCATTGCCGATTTCGCTGTTCTGCGACGGGAAAGAATTGTTTCGCTCGTCCTATCTTAGTTATCCCTTGCCTCCGGAACTGCTGAAGGACTGGAAGGCGGAGCGAAGCTGGAAGGAACTGGATACAAACCGGATTCAGAAAACGCTCCTCTATACGAATAGCCAGAACCAACTGGAGATCCGGCTGGGGATGATCGAATACCGTGATTTTCCGGTGCTGGAATGGACGGTTTATGTGAAGAATAACGGGCCGCAGGATTCGCCGATGATCGATAATCTGCTGGGGCTGAATCTGCGGGTGGACTGCGAGCCGGGGGGCGATTTCGTGCTGCATCATAATGGCGGTTCGTTCACCGGCATGTCGGCGTATGCACCCTTCAGCACCCCCATTGAAAAGGGGATATACCGGACCTTTGGGGCCTACCACGGGCGGCCCAGTGACACGGATATGCCCTATTTCAACCTGGAACTGGCCCAAAATACCGGATTCATTTTTGCCATCGGCTGGCCGGGCCAGTGGAAGACAGAATTGATGCGGGCGGGAGACAATACGCTGATGCTGCGGGCCGGGCAGCAGCTTACGCATTTCGTACTCAGGCCGGGCGAAGAAGTGCGTTCGCCGCTGACAGTGCTGCTGTTCTGGGATCAGACGGACTGGATCGAGGCCCAGAATATCTGGCGGCGCTGGATGTTTGCCCATAATTTTCCCCAGCCGGGCGGAGAGCCTCTCAAGCCGATGCTGACCGGGCAGATGGGCTTCTGTATGGACTGGATGTACCGGGCCACCGAACAAAATCAGAAGGAGGGGATCGACCGCTATCAGCAGTTGGGAATCAAGCTGGACGGCTGGTGGATGGATACCGGCTGGTACACGGACAACTGGCTGCCGCATCCGGAGCGGTTTCCCAACGGGATCCGTCCGGTCAGCGACTATTGCCATGAACGGGGGATTAAAACCATCCTCTGGTTCGAGGCCGAGCGGGTGAGCACGAAGGATAGCTGGGTTTATAAAACCCATCCGGAGTGGTGCCTTTCCGCCACGACTACGGACCAGATGCTTTATAATTTGGGTGATCCCCAGGCGTGCCAGTGGCTTACAGAGCATATTGCGGCTATCCTGCAAAAAGAAGGAGTGGATATTTACCGCTCCGATTTCAACATGGACCCGCTGGATCACTGGCGGCAGAATGAGGCGATGGACCGGCAGGGGATGGTGGAGAATCAATGGGTACAGGGGTATCTGGCGTTCTGGGATGGTTTGATCGCAAAAGTTCCGGGATTGTTGATCGATGCCTGCGCCTCCGGCGGGCGGCGGAACGATCTGGAGAGCATGCGGCGGGGTGTACCGTTCTGGAAGTGCGACTATGCCATCGAGCCGGTCGGGATGCAGTGCCAGACCTACGGTTTGGCGATGTGGATTCCCTATTACGGCAACAGCGGCGGGCAGATGGACCCGTATGTGTTCCGCAGCAATATGTTCCCGGCGGTGACCAAAGGGGCCTGGGAAGACCGTTCGCCCGGCCACGATATCCGCCAGGACCAGGACTACAGCCAACTGCTGAAGATGTTCGACCAGTGGCGGCAGATAGCTCCCGACTTTCTGGGAGACTATTATCCGCTGACGGATTTCAGCCTGAATACGGAAAATGTCTGGATTGCCTGGCAGTTTCATTCGTCTCTGAGCGGCCGGGGTTTCGTACAGGCCTTTCGGCGGCCTGGCGAGCAATCGCCCGATACGATTACCGTTACACTGCGCGGACTGGATCCCCAGAGGAGCTACCGCGTAACGGATATGGATAATCCCCAGGCCGCGGTTACGGTCAGCGGGGCGGAATTGTTGCAAAAAGGGATCACCGTTAAACAGGATAAAGCTCCCGCGGCGGCGTTAATCCGGTATGAGGCAGTGAAATAATTTTTTATCCCTGGAATTCCGGTTTTAACCAGAAAAATTGAATGACGATCAGGATCGGATTTATGTATAAAAATGGATTATTCATAGTGCTGATATTATTGCTTTCTGTGAATATCACGGCGGCGTTTGAGAGTCCGATGCTGCCGCAAAAAAGTGAACTGGTACAGGCTCGGCAATGGGCATCCATCTGGTTTGAAGGCAATGACCAACCAACACCCTTAACCGTAAAGCTAGGGGTGGATGCGGACGATAGCGGAATTGTTCATGGCCGCAATGGCCATACGATGCTGAAAAATCGTATGTGGGAAGATCTGCCGTTACGCATTGGAGCGGAGCTGTTTTATAGCGGATTATATACCCATGCGAATACCCGAGTGAAAGTGACACTGCCGAAAGGAGGAATATCTTTTCAGGCCCAAATCGGCATCGACGCGACAGATGTGACCAAGGCCGGCCAGGGCAGTGCCGTTTTTGCGGTGTATGCGGGAGAAAAAAATTTATATCGGTCCGACCTATTACGCGGGGGAATGAAAGCGGTGCCGATTTCTGTAGCGTTGAACGGGGCGCAAGAGTTCATCCTGGAATTGTCGGATGGCGGGGATGGTATCTATTGCGATAGCGGAGATTGGGCCGAGGCGAAGGTTATTCTCACAGACGGTCAGGAAATCCTGCTGGGCGACCCCTTAACGGGTCCGGTCAGCAATACACCGCCCTTTTCGTTTGTGTATGACGGCAGGAAATCCCCGGAATTATTAACGGCCTGGCCGGTTGAGCGAAACAAACGAAAGATGGATGACGGCCGGGTGGTTCACACGATTGTCTGGACCGATCCGAAAACCGCGTTACAGGTTCGCTGCGAAGGCGTCGAGTATCTGAATTTCCCGACTCTCGAATGGACTGTCTATTTCAAGAATACCGGGGATACCGACACGCCGATCCTTTCTGAAATTAAGGGGATTGATCTTGTCTTGCAGCGTGGTATGGTCGGGGAATACACCCTGCATCATCAGGTTGGTAGTCCCGCGACAATCAATGATTATGCCCCGCTGGAAGATATTCTTAATCCGGGCACAACCAAGCATCTGGAAACCAACGGCGGCCGTCCGCTGAATGGTTCCATGCCCTATTTTAATGTGCAGTGGCATGGAGCCGGGGCGATTGTGGTAATCGGCTGGCCGGGCCAGTGGGCGGCGGATTTTATCCGGGATGGTTCCACCGGCCTGCAGGTTCGCGGCGGGCAGGAATTAACCCAGCTTACACTGTTGCCTGGCGAAGAAATCCGTTCCTCACTCTCGGTGGTGCAGTTTTATGAGGGGAACATGGTTCGTGCCCAGAATGTCTGGCGGCGGTGGATGATGGAATATAACGTTCCCCGGCCGGGCGGGAAGATTCTGCCGCCGCAATGGAACGCCACCAGTTCCGTGCAGTTTGCTGAGATGATGATGGCCAATGAAGACAATCAGAAAAAGTTTATCGACCGTTATCTGGAGGAAGGAATCAAAATCGATTACTGGTGGATGGATTTTGGCTGGTATTATTATCAGCCGCCGGATATTCGTTATGAAGCGGATGTGCGGCGTTTTCCCCACGGGTTGCGGGCGATTACCAATCATGGCCGTGCTAAAGGTGTGAAAAGCATCGTCTGGTTCGAGCCGGAAAACGTGAATGCGGAATCAAAAATATACAAAGAACACCCCGAATGGATTTTGGATGCAAAGTTGGGGGTAATGTTAGTTAATCTGGGCAATCCGCAGGCCTGGCAGTGGATGGTTGAGATGGTGGATGGCCAGTTGGTGAAAGAGGGAATCGATCTTTACCGGCAGGATTTCAATATGGAACCGCTGGAGATATGGCGGCAGGCCGACCCGGCCGACCGGCAGGGAATCACGGAAAATAAATATATTTCCGGTTATCTGGCGTTCTGGGATGAACTGCGGCGGCGGCATCCGGAGATGCTGATTGATTCCTGTTCCAGCGGGGGCCGGCGGAATGAGTTGGAGGCCATGCGCCGGGCGGTGCCGCTCTGGCGGACCGATTATAATAATGTCGGGTATGTGGTCTTCAACTACCGGATTGCCCCCAAAGAGGAACTGCCCCGGGCGCTGCAATGCCATACCTATGGCCTGGCCCGCTGGCTGCCCTATTTCGGCACCGCGGCCCGTGATGATGATCTGTATATTTTCCGCAGCGGCCTGACTCCCTCGGTGGTTAGTACCTGGGACGTAACCAATCCAAAACTGGATTATAATCTACTGCGGAAATGTCATCAGGAATGGCGAGCCGTGGCAGGTTATATGCTGGGCGATTATTATCCCCTGACCGGCTACAGCCAGGCGGCGGATGCCTGGATGGCCTGGCAGTTTGACCGGCCGGAAGCCGGCGGCGGTATGATCCAGGCGTTTCGGCGCAGCGACAGCCCCATTGAATCCGCCCGGTTTCCCTTGCAGGGACTGGACGGGGATGCCTCTTATCAGGTGCGGGATATGGATAATAATTCCGCAACGAAGATTACGGGGCAAGAGTTAATGACAGCCGGGCTGCCGGTGGTTATGAAGAACAAACCCTGCGCGGTGATCCTAACCTATCAGAAAGCAGAATAAGATTTAAGAAAGAAACAGGAAAGGTATCTTGTATGAGTGAATGGGAAAAACATAACAACACATCAAGTGAAGCTACGGCGGCTGTAGATCGTCGCCAGTGGCTGCGGAACGGTTCATTAGGCATGGCGGCGGTGGTCGGTTCCACGCTCATGAATTCCTGTGCCCAGGCCCAAAGCGGCTCCGCGGCCAATCCCAGTGCCATGCGATCCATCCGGGATTTCGGAATTCTTCCCACCAATCCTCCGGATACCAACCGGCAGTTGTTGCAGGAGGCGATTGAGTGGGCCTCGACATGCGGTGCGGCACTGTTTATCGAACCGGCGGAAGATCCTTACCCGGTGGCGGACGGCCTGATTCTGCGGAAGAACGTCTCCCTGATCGGGGTGCACGGGCCAACGCCGCGGGGCACCCGCCACCCGAAAAAGGTCCAGCCGGTAGGCAGCGTCTTCAAAATCGAATCCCAGGACCAGCCCTTTATCACGGTCGAATCCGGTACGCAACTGCGGGGGCTGCAATTCTGGTATGCCGCCCAAACCCTCAGTGACGCCGGCAAAGTCATTGAATACCCCCCTACCGTGCAGTGCGCCCAGGGTCAATATGTGGCCGGTGTAACTCTTTCCAATTTAACCTGTTATGGAGAATTCATTGCGTTTGATTTACGCGGCAATCCCAGCATCAATCCCAAGTTCTGCGCTGAACTTCTGCTGATCGAGCACTGTTATGGCTATCCGCTAAGCGGCCGGTTTGTGGATTTGGATAATATCTACGACATCCCCCGCGTCCTCCACTGCCACAGTAACCCCGCCATCCGTCGAACGATCGAGGGCGATACGTCTCGGGAGGTCATTGACAGCGTGGTGGCCCGGAAAACCTTTACCTATACGATCAATCACACCGACAATGCGGTGCTGATGGATTTGTTTAGTTTCGGGGCCTTCGGCGGGGTGCGGCTGGGACCGGCCACCTACGGGCAGTTGACCAGCTTTAATCTGGATTGCGTGTCTATCGGGATTCACAAGTCAGGCGACAGCCAATTCAATCGCAACTGGCAGATCGCCCAGGGTTCGATCATCGCCAACACCGGGCCGCGCCCGGAAGACATCCATCCGATTGTCATTGACGGAAAGGGACATACGTCCCTGACAAACGTTGAGGCTTTCAGCGGGCAGAATCCGGCCATCAGTACCCCCACCGTGGATGTGAACGGCCGCCAGCTTACTTTGAGCCATGATTTTATACTGGTCGATGGCGAGGAACCGCTAACGGTCGCTTTAACCGGCTGCCGTATGGCCAATTACTACGCCGAGAATCCCATTACGGTAAAAAACCCCAACGCGGCGGTGTCGGTTTCCGGCTGTTTCAAAACCCGAGCCCACGATAATCATGCGGTGCCGGTCGAGAACGGCCGCCTTTGATTGCGGCTTACAGGCGGGCAAAATTTTGCAGCATTTGCAAGCCCAGCCGCTGGGACTTCTCCGGGTGGAACTGGGTAGCCATGATATTATTTCGGACAATGCTGGAGGCAAAGTCGTAACCATGATTTGTCGTGGTAGCAATGACTTTCGCATCCGTGGGCACGACATAATACGAGTGAACGAAGTAAACATAAGGGCCATTGGGTATATCCCGGTAAAGCGGAGAAGGAGTCTGGTATTGGAGCGAGTTCCAGCCCATGTGGGGGATTTTCAGTTCTTCTTCATCCTCCCGGCCGGTGAAATCGAAACGGACCACCTTGCCCGGAATGATACCTAGTCCTTCATATTCTCCGTCTTCATAACTTACATCAAAGATCAACTGAAGTCCCAGGCAGATACCCAGAAACCATTTTCCGCTTTCCGCTATTTCCCGGATTGGCTCCACCAACCCCTTCTCACGCAGCGTCTGCATGGCATCGGCAAAAGCACCCACGCCCGGCAGAACGATTTTATCTACCTGCCTTAGCTCGCCCGGTTCGCGCACAATCTGCACCTCGGCCCCGACTTTTTCGAAGCCCTTCTGCACACTGTGCAAATTCCCCATGCCGTAATCAATAATTCCTATCACTGGATGACTTTCTGTATCAAATAACGTATATCTGCCGTCCGCAGGACTAATAACACTTCAGGCAGCGACTAACGGGAGCGTCCAATTGCTTTTCAACCTCGCGACGATCAGCCGTCCGCAGGACTATTGGAACAGATGGACGATGATTTCCACACGCCGGTTTTTGGCCTTTTGCTTGCTTACCGGATGATACTGGCTCCGGCCCGCGGCCGCCAGCCGTTTGGACGATATTCCCTGCTCGATCAGGTAGC
>JAKQBU010000405.1 GCA_029573975.1 Planctomycetota bacterium | reverse complement strand
AATCCCGACTACTCCTTCAACAACTTTGTAGAGGGTGAATGCAACCGTCTGGCCCATGCCGCGTGCGTGGCGGTGAGCGAGTCGCCGGGCCATGCGTATAATCCATTATTCATCCACGGGTCGGTGGGGCTGGGGAAAACCCATCTTCTGCAGGCTACCTGCCAGGTGGTCCGCAACCAGGATAAAAACAAACATATCATGTACATGTCCTGCGAAACCTTTGTGAACCATTTTATCCGGGCGGTGGAGGAAGGGGCCCTCTATGATTTCCGGTACAAATACCGGCATGTGGATATGCTGGTGATCGATGATGTGCAATTTCTTTCGGAACGGGAGCGGTCGCAGGAGGAATTTTTCCATACCTTCAATACGCTGTATCAGTCCCGCAAGCAGATTATTCTTTCGGCGGATTGCCCGCCGGCGGAGATTCCCAAGCTGGAAGACCGGCTGGTGAGCCGGTTTAACCAGGGACTGGTAACGCGGATCGACAAGCCCTGTTACGAGACGCGGATGGCGATTGTCCGGAAGAAAGCGCATATGCGGGGGATCGAGCCGCCGGAAGAAGTGGTGTGTTTTATCGCCCGGAAAATCGAGAGTAATACGCGGGAACTGGAAGGGGCGTTGACCAAAGTGCATGGCCTGGCGATGCTGGAAAACGGGCAGATTACGCTGGAGCTGGCCCGGGAGGCGCTGGGGGAAGATCCCATTCCGGCCCATCATCAGATCAGCATTTCCCAGATCATCGATACGGTGACCGATTATTTCAATGTCCGCATGAGCGACCTGCAGGGCAAGCGCCGCAGCCGCAGCATTGCTTTTCCACGGCAGGTGTGCATGTATCTGGCCCGGCATCTGACCAACCACAGCCTGGAAGAGATCGGCGGATATTTCGGCGGGCGGGACCACAGCACGGTTCTGCATGCCTATCGGAATGTGGACAAACTTTGCGACAACGATGAGCCGACGCGCCAGATTGTCAACGGCCTGGTGTCCAATTTGACACAAAAATGACGCCTGCGTCAAAAGCTCTTCAGGGAGTGCCAGAGCCTTTTTTGAATGTTAATATTGACTTTTGCCGATTTCATCTATTTTATACTGAAAATCCAGTAGGTAAAATCGGTAAAGTTTTTGGCGGTGTCCGCGGGAACTATTTTCAATTCTACCGATATCTGGTTTTTGTCATGGGTATATTCCGGCGGAATAGTAAAATCACTATCACACCAGCGTTTGTGGCTATTTTCATCCGGGTAATACCAGCGTCCGACTATCTGGTTATCGACATAGACCTCGGCCATTTGCCGGCCTTCGTTTTGATCGAGCCTGCGGCGGAGGCGAACGCCGCGATTGGACGGCAGAATCGCCGCCTGGAATTTAATGGAGCCGCCGGTGTGATAGCGGCCGGTATCGAAAATATTGGCCAAATCATAGGTGCCTTCATATTGCGCTGTAATCGCAAGGCCGGTCGAATTGGCTGCTTCGTACTGGTGCCCTTTTTCCGACAGCACGTTTCCCACGTCAATCAAATCCGTCGGCAGCAGGCCGCTGTCCGCATTCACGTAAAAGAAGGAGAGGCTTCGATATTGCGAGTGAATATTGCTGTTGGCCCCATGCTCGATCCGTGCCTCCAACTGGCTCTGGAACACAATCGGGGCATCGAGATGAAAGCGATAGTAGCAGCAGGGCCGGCGGTACACATTGGCATCCACGGCATGCCAGTCGTTTTCTGAGGGATTTTCGTGTTCGAGTTTGATGTTGCCGACGCAGCCGGCGAAGGGCAGATCAAAATCGAGGTTCGGCCAGTAGCAGGCCAGATAATAATCCTCACTGCCGGTGCCGTTGAAAGCCGGGGCGGCGGAACCATCGACATAGGTGCGTTCATCTCCCTCGCAATAATGCTGGTACTGCATGGACTGCACCGTTCCCAGATACACGCCCCTGCCGAATACCCGGCCCAGCAGCCAATCCTCTCCGTAAGCGGTTTCGCCCCGGCGATAACAGGTGGTAAAATAACCGCTTTCTGTGGGAGGATAGGCTTCCTCCGAGAGGCTTACCTCCACGTCTATGCCCTGGGCGGCAATCGCCTCCTCCATCAAACCGCTGGTTTCATCCTGGGCCAGTTCCAGGGAAAAGGACTTCCAGAAAGGCATGGGAAATAAAATGTGGGCCTGGAACCGGCCATTTTTCGGTTCTTCGACCTTGACCGGCATACTATGGACCTGGTTGGGATGGGCGGCGTTGGCTATCAGCATGCCTAGGGGGGAAAATACCTGATAGAATTCCGCGTCATCGAAGCGGATATAGACCAGCAGTCTCTCCACGATTTGGTCCTCCGCCGGAAGGTCAAACGAGATTCGCTTAATGGCGCCCTGGCCGGTATGAGCCAGTACCTGCCGGTCCTCCAAACGGCAGGGCATTTGCGACACTTTCTCAATTCTGACTTTACGGGTGGTCAGGTTCTGGCTGTCTTTTGAAACCGACTCTTTCTCGGTAAAAACATCCAATAAGGATGGTGGCGGGGCGGCCTCCGGGTTGAGCTTGCCTGACTCATCGACAAAGTTGACGGCTTTACACGTTCCGGGGGTGAATTGTTCGTAGATGATATGATAGAACGTGATCTTATTGCCGTTTTTATCCATGGCGATGCGCAGGCGTTTGGCAAATGGAACCGGGACGAAGCAATTCCCGGAACAGGGATTACCGCCCCATTGGCCGGTACTTTGATACCGACACAGAGCGGCGGCAAACAGCGGATTCTTCCCCTGGTACACCTCCAGCAGATCTACCGTCAGCCGGGGGGCCACTTCATCATCGAAATAAAACTTCAGGATGGTTCCCCCTTGAATATCCGTTCCCCAGAAACTCTTGATACAGCCGGGGCCGGTCGCATCGAAAATGACCGTATCCCCATGGGTGTCTTCATAGAGGAAATAACCGGCATCGCCGTTTAAACCGGTTTTGTTCCGGCTGGAAAACTGGAATACCTGGACATCGTTTCTTAGGAGGGGCAGGCTATCCAGGGAGTAGCCATTTCTATTCATATTGATTCGGGAATCTGCAACAGGTTTACCCAGGTTATCCGCGGAAGCGGCTGTGTTCAGAAAGATTGAAGAGTAAAGGATCGGTAGAATGACGCCAGAAGCCAAGATCGATTTTCGAGTCGCAAACATTCCAGATCTCCTACAAATAAGACGAGTCATGATTTCATGTATAGTTTTGTGCTGTTTTAGGCGTTTGTCAAGCGTAAACACGACAAATCCGTATCGAAAATGTTCCAAGAGGATTTTCCGAATGGGTTTTGCATCTGGACGGGAATAAGCGAGGTATTGTCGGCGGAATGAAATATAGGGATTTCATTATGGCAGAGTGAGGCGAAGGGCGCGGAAGGATTTTTGGCTGGGGTTGAGAAGGTGTTTGTTCTGGCAGCGGTTACCGGGGAGGAGGTCGCCTTTTTTGCATTGGGAGGGGCTGGTGAGCTGGATTATGCGGGAGCCGTCGTCGCTGAGGAGGTAGAGGTCGGGGCGGTCGTCAAAGAGGAGGATGGCTTCAGGGGCAAATCCGGGGGTGTTGAAGGTGAGGGGGATTTTGGCCGGCTGGGAGCCGGGATTACCGTCCCAGCGGTAGAGGTCGAAGCCGGTTTCGTCGTCGCGGGGGCCGGCGATGAGGAAAAAGCATTTATGGCAGGGGGAGTATTCCAGGCAGCGCAGACCGCGGCGGTCGAGGTCCCAGAGGAGGGGTTGGCCGAACTGGGGAGGGGCCTGCTGTTCGATGACCTGCTGGAAGTTTTGGAGGGGGATGACCAGGGCCTGGAGGCGGCCGGTTTTGGGGTCGGGGATGAGGGGGTTGCGGAAGCCGATGTACAGGACGGGTTGGTCGGGTTGGTCGGGTTGGTCGGGAGAGGCGGCGAGGGCTTCGATGTTGAGTCCGTCTTTCTTGGGGGCCAGTTTCTTCAGTTGTTTTTTGGTGAGGTTGGGTTTGTCAAGCTGGGTGGCGCGGTCGAGGTGGAGCGGCTGGAGGGCGGGGGTCTGGAGCATGGCCTGGACGAGGGTGGAACAGGGGGAGCCGGCGGGGGTGATGGTCCAGGAGCCGTCATTGGGCTGGAGGTCGGTGGCGAAGAAGCGATAACGGTTGGGGCGGGGTTTGCCGTCGAGATTGCGGCCGTGGGAGGTAATCCAGTAGATGCGGGAGCCGATACGGGTAGCGCCTTCGATGTCGGCTTCGGGGAATTTTTCGGTGGTGCCGAGGTGAGAGGTCAGGTCAAATTGGGCCAGAGGGAGATGAACGTTCTGGAATGGGTAGAGGCGGAGGGTGTTGTTTTCGTCGTCGGCGACCAGGAAACAGTGGTCGTCGAGGGCGACGGCGGCGGAGGCATCGGAGGTGCCGTAGAAGGTCAGGATATTTGCATTTGATTCCTGCGAGGCGGCCGGTTCGGAAGTACAGGAAGAAACGGAAAGCCACAGAAGAGCAAATATCAGGATCAATGCAACTCGGTTATTGCTGGAGTTCATAGTCAAAGCCCTTTTCCAAATTTATTGAGGTATCGATTTGACATTTACCAGTTCCCCGGAGGCCAGTTCGAAACCATGGGGTATCTGAATCAGGATGGGCCGTCCCCATTCCAAGAGGGTCGGGTCGGTACGGAGCTGTTCGGGAATAACTTCCATGGTGGGACTGATGCGGAAGGTTTGCGCTTCGGTGGTCTGATAGGGAGTATTTTTTTTGACAACCTGGAGGTTCACCTGCTGGCGCTCCAGATGATCGATGTGAAGGTCGGCAGCATAGACAATGACCGTATTTACCTGCTCTTCGGCAATGGCCAGAATCGGATCGCCGGGCATCAGGGTTTCGCCCTGCTGGCGGAGGAGGGATTCGCCGGGCCGCTGGAGGATGGTTTCATTCTGGTTGCCGGTGACCGGGATCACGGTACCGTCGCAGGGGGATTTGATCACCATGGCTTCTTTCATTACGATGAATTCCTGCATCAGTTTTTCCTGTCCGGCAATGGCTTTTTCAATATGTTCGAGCGCCAAATCCAGCGAAGGAGTCACCGGCATATGGGTTTTGTATTCTTCGCAGCGCTGCTGGGCCTGCTGCACTTCGATTTCCAGTTGCTGGAGGAAGATTTCGTTTCCCTGGACTTTTTCCTTGAGAGAAAGGTAGAGGGCCTCGGCTTTTTGGACATCGTACTGGGAGAGGGTATCCTTTTCGTACATTTTTTTCATATTTTCCCAATCCCGCTGGAGGTCGGCCATCAGGATTTTGTCCGATTCCTGGAGGGCTTTGATTTCCAGGAGCCGGGTACGTTGCATGACTTCATCGGCCTTAAAGGCCCGGTATTCGGCGATCCATTCGGAATTCCGATTGGCGATATCCGCTTCGAGGATATTCCTCTTTTCTTTTAGTTCGGCCTCCAGGCGTTCCGCTTCGCCGGCAATGCCCTGAATCTGGGCTTCGTATAGATCATCGTTGAGAACGGCCAGGACTTGTCCTTTGCGGACTTTGTCATACAGCTTGACCTCCAGGCGTTCCAGAACCCCTTCGTATAGGGGGGCGACTTCAAAAATTTGGCACTGCGCCAACCCCAGCCATTCCACGGAAGCATTTCGCTGGTTAAACAAATAGACGGTTAAGGCCACAACCGCAAGCCAGACAACCACATGGGCGATCCCTTTTTTTAGAAAAGACTCCATTGGCAAACCTTTCCAAAACAGTTTAACTTTAACTTGTTATATATCATTGATTTATATACACTGCGCGGTTTTAGCCGGCGTAGTATGCCGGTTAAAACATATATTATAGAAAATAGTCGGGCGGCTGTAAAGTATCGTTGGTTTTTCGTGCCAGTTATTATTGATTTTGCAATTCCTACTGAATTGCAGGGCAAACATTGTACAGAGTATCTCTTTTATTTAAAAAGACTTACTAAAGGGAGGAAGGTTAGCGGGCAAATTTTACGGGGAGCGATAATTTTTTTGCAATTTTGGCTGTCCTGGTTATAAAGAAACGCGGACTTGATTCGGAGTTTGAATGCAAGCCGTTGTGTGAGTGCGTAATGAAAGTAAAACCATTTTTTGTGAATATTTTGCCCGTTTTTCTGATTCTATCGGGATTGGTATTGGCTGGAGGAGAGGCGGCGGGGGCGGGGCGGGCGAGTGAGGAGGAGATTGCGGTGGGGATTTATGAGCGGCTGGGGCAGGCGAAGGTGCTGATGGGGGCAGGGGTGGAGGAGGCGCGGAAGCAGTGGCAGGCGGGGGGGTGTCGTGTGGAGAAGTACCGGCAGCGGGTGCGGGAGGAGGTGTGGACGGAGGTCTGGCCGGATGAGCAGGGGGGGGAACGGACGGTGGATGTAAGGGGGGAAATCTGGACGGAGGCGATGCAGGCGGCGCTGGATGAGAATCCGGTGGTGTATATACCGGCGCGGGAGAAGCCGTATTATCTGGACGGGCCGCTGATTGTGCATACGGGCAATACGCTGGCGGCGGATGCGAAGGCGGAGATGCGGCTGCGGCCGGGGTCGAACTGCTGCATGGTGCGGAATGAGAAGCTGGCGATTGAGAAGGAGGGGCCGGCGGAGGTGGCGGAGGGGGCGGACCGGGATATTGTGATCGACGGGGGGATCTGGACGACGCTGGCGACGGCGCCGGGGCAGAGCAATGGGAACGTGAATGGATTTGGGGACCGGCAAGGCACGATCCAGTCGCACGGGACGATTCTGCTGAATCAGGTCCGGCGGGTACGGGTGGGGAATCTGACGATCCGGCAGTGCCGGCCGCATGGGGTGCAGATGAGCCGGTGTGAAGAGTTTGTGGTGGAGGACATCCGGTTTGAGGAGCACCGGCGGGATGGGGTGCATATTAACGGGCCGGCGCATTGGGGGGTGATCCGGCGGATATCGGGGACGACGTATGATGATATGGTGGGGCTGCTGCCGTGGGACTGGAAGCATACGGCGATCGGATTCGGGATGATCGATCATGTGCTGGTGGAGGAGGTGGAGACGCCGGGGCCGGGGTCGATCCGGCTGCTGCCGGGGACGAAGCGGTATTCCAGCGGGCAGAAGGCGGCGTGCGATGTGGCGGATGTGGTGTTTCGGGGGATCCGGGGGATCAGCGAATATAAGCTGTACGATCAGCCGAATCTGGAGCTGGGGCGGGCGAATGATTATGCCGATCCGATTGAGAATCTGCGGAATGTGTATTTTCGGGGGATTGAGGTGAGGGAGCGGACGGCGGAGGCGCCGTTTCAGGCGGCGCTGAATGCGGACGGGCTGTCGATCCGGGAGGTGTTGCTGGGATTTGATCCGGAGGAGGCGGGGCAGCCGGAGTATAAGCTGGTGCAGGTGGGGCCGAAGTCGATGACGATTAAGTTTGCGGAAAATGATCCGGGGCAGTGGGTGGAGGTGTTTTCGCCGGATCGGGATTGCGTGGTGCGGAATTTTACGCTGGGGGAGGTGCGGGCGCGGTATGCGTCGGGGGGGGCGGCGGAGGAGAAGATTCTGGAGCCGCGCGGCCTGGTGGCAGTGGTTACGCAGAAGCCGAATCCGGATTATCCGAATTCGACGCCGAGAGGGGGGACGGGGCGAGGGATTTTGTTTTGGGAAAACGATCTGAGTCTGGAAATCATGAGCTTTAATATTCGCTACGGCACGGCCAATGACGGCGACAATCATTGGGAGAAGCGGAAGGAGCTGGTTTTCGACGTGCTGCGGGAAGAGAGACCCGACGTAGCTGGTTTGCAGGAGGCCCTGCGTTTTCAGATCGACCAGATTCGGCAGGCGCTGCCGGTGTATCAAGAGATCGGAGTAGGGCGGGAGGACGGGAAAGAAAAGGGAGAGTATTCGGTGATCCTCTACCGGCAGGACCGGTTCCAGGCGGAGGAGTCGGGAACGTTCTGGTTTTCCGACACGCCCGAGGTTGCCGGCTCCCGGCATTGGGGGAACGCCTGTGTGCGAATCTGCAGTTGGGCCAGGCTGATCGAAAAAACGTCCGGGCGGGCGTTCTATATCTATAATCTACACCTGGACCACCAATCCCAGCCGTCCCGGGAGAAGAGCGTCCAACTGCTGTCGCGGCGGATCCGACAGCGGAAACATCCCGATCCCGTGATCGTTACGGGGGATTTTAATGCCGAGGAAGACAATCCGGCGGTGTTATACCTGAAGGGAAGCCATGCTTTCGCCGGGGAGGCGGGGAATCAGAATAGCTCCACTGTGGTTCTGCGCGATTCGTTTCGGGTTTTGCATCCTGAGGTTGGCGGGGTAGGAACCTTTCATGGTTTTGAGGGAAGAAGCGGCGTGGGAAAAATCGATTACATTTTTGTATCACCTGAGGTGCAGGTTCGCGGGGCGGAGATCGTTCATATGCAGAAAAACGGCCGATATCCATCCGATCATTTCCCGGTGATGGCACAAATCGTTTTGCCCGGCGAAATACCGGATCAAGAACCATAATCAGGGAGCAGCCATGAAGTGGAAGAAAATGATGATTCTTGTTCCAAGCCTATTTTTGGCATTTCCGGGGTATTTTTCCGCAGGCGAGCTGAGGGCGGCGGAGGCGCCGGCTGGCGATGCGATAGTGAATCCGGAAGGATTCGCAACCCCCTTTGATATAAAGACGGGACAGTGGCAGATCGGCTGGCCGGGGAGGGTGGCCCGGCATGACCTGGTGTATCTCAGCCCGCCGGAAGATCCGATGCAGGGGATGGCGCTGGGCAACGGGGAGGTGGGGGTGCTGGGCTGGTGCGAAGGCTCGAAGCTGATTTTTGCCATAAACAAGTCCGATTTGTGGGATGATGCGCCGATCGGGCGATTCACCAACTGGGCCGGCAACGAAGAGGAAACCAGCACGACTTTGCGGCACGCGGGCCGATTGATCGTCGATTTTAAAGTTCCCATTTTTGATGTGTTTTATCTTTCCGATTTTCGGGGCCGGCTGCGGCTGGCGGATGCGACCCTGACCATCCTGGCCCAAGGGCCATTCGGATCGGTAACGGTGGAGGCTTTTGTCAGTGAGCAGGATGGTGTTTTTTGCTGTGAGGTTACGAATGAGTTAAACGAAGCGATCCCGATTGAAGTGACGCTGGAACGATTCGGCTCGCGGACATTTTCGCACTGGTACAGCCAGATTAACGGCGATGCGGCCCTGGGGCTGAAAGGGACGAATCCCTCTATCGATGCGGAGGGTATGTATCTGACGCATCGGCTGACTAGCGGGACCTTTGCGGTGGGGACGACCGTGCGTGCTATGGAAAAATGCCAGGCGGAGTATTATGACGAGCATTCTTATGCGGCTTTGGCAAAGATTGCGGGAGGTCCGGGAAGCCGGTTTACCCTTTTGACGGCGGTGACTTCGCCGCTGGAATCGGCAGCGGTGGCGGCGGTGCGGCAAAGTTTGCAGGCGATTGGCGATCTGAAACCATTGAAGGATGAACAGAAGCGGGTGTGGAAAGCATTCTGGCTGCGTTCGCGGATGGAGTCGGGAGATGATTATCTGGACAATTTGTGGCATCTGGCGATGTATTACGCCAAGGCGTCGCAGGGTGGGAAGTACCCGGGTCGTTTTATTAACGGGCTGTGGAACTGGAGCCGGGATTTTCAGGCCTGGAATTTTTATTTTCACTGGAATCAGCAACAGTTGTACTGGCCGCTGAATGCGGCGGGGCATCCGGATCTGATTGAGCCGTATTTGGAATACCGTTTTCGTTCTCTGCCTTATGCCCAGCAGGACGCCAAGGAATTGTTTGGGGTGGAAGATGGGGCGTACGTTTCGGATGTGTGCGAAAGGCGGGGGTATAATTCGATAGCGGAGAAAATCAATCACACACCGGTGGCCCAGATTGCGTTGGATTTCTGGAGGCAGTATCAATATACGGGCGATCCGGAATTTTTAAAAGCCCGGGCCTTGCCCTACATGCTCAAGGCGGCCCGGTTTTTTGAAACGCTATTTGTGAAGGAAGAGGACGGGCTGTATCATGCGCAGCGCGGGTCGGCGTATGAAGGATGGATTCCACTGAAGGACAGCATCACCGAGCTGGCGTGCGGCAAGGCGTTGTTTCTGGCAACCATAGAGGCCTGCCGCCAGGCGGGGGTGGAAGAGGCGGAGTTGCCGAAATGGCAGGAGTTGGCGGACCATCTGGCGCCCTGGCCCAGGGTAAAGATGGATGAGCAAATGCGCGACCCGGACGGGAATACCTTGCGGATGGGAGTATTCAAGGGGGATCCGGCGGTTTCAGAGGAAATGCTGGCGGCCGGCTGGGGGATCGAGGAAAAACGATGGCTGCTTTCCTGTACCCCGCTCCAGAAGCCGAGTTGTGCCGATTTGGATGACAGGCGGGAGATCATGCAGAAGCTGAAGCGGGGCCAGTCGCCGGTGACCGTGATTAAATACGATTGGGGAAATTATGTGGGTATTTTTCCGTGGGCGGAATTTGCGACGGTATTTCCCGCGGGGCCGATGGGGCTTTCGGATCGAGGGACGGCGGATTTTCTGGCGGCGGTGAATACGGCCAAGCTGTATACGCCCAGCGGGGTAGGATGGGATCCGCTGCCTGTGGTTTTGGCCCGGCTGGGGTTGGGGAGGGAACTGGGCGAGGTTCTGCGGGTATATCCGGACCAGTGGCAGATTTATGTCAATGGGTGGACGCATTGGGGGCTTATCGAGGATATTGAGGCGGCAGCGATTAACCGGTTTGGCAAGAACATCGTTGGCGATGTTCGGGAGGCGGAACCGGGAAATCCGCGGGCGGGGAAACGGTTTCCACTGTCCAGTTGGCCATTCCGTCATGCCTCGCTGGAGGCGATGTATGTGCTGGCCTGCGCGATGAACGAGTCCCTTTTGCAGAGTCACGACGGTATTATCCGGATTGGCCCGGCGGTACGGGAAACGCAGAAGGCCAGGTTCACATTACATGCGGCGGGCGGTTTTGTTGTTTCGGCGGAGATCGAGAACGGCCAGCCGGTATGGGTTTCGATCCAAAGCCAGCGTGGCAATCCCTGTATTGTGGAAAATCCCTGGCCGCAGGCGTTTTTGTGGAAGAATGGCGGGGAAGCCGGGCTGTTTGAGGGCAAACGGATCGAATTTCAGACCGGGCAAAATGAGATGTTTGTACTCATTCCGCGGAAAATTCCGATAAATAATTTAGGTGAAAGATGGCAGACCACACCGGTACAATATGAAGAGAACCGTGGTGCGAAATCCAGCCCGGCCGGGTTAACCGGATTAGGACTGGAAAGAATGTTCTGATGCGTGTATAGATAGCTGAGTTGATAAGGAGATTATACGTGAGAAGTCAGGCAATCCATAAAAGGATAGGATTGACGTTCCTTGTGCTGGCGGGGCTGATTTTTGGGGTGGGAGTTTTACTGGCAGAAGGTGAGACACCGGCAGCGCCACCTCCAGCCCCTCCGGCTGCCCCTCCGGCAGTGCCAGCACCACCAGCGCCGCCAGCAGCACCGGCGGCCCCTGCGGCTCCGTCGCCAGCTCCTGCGGAAGTGGCGCCGATAGCGAAGGTATTACCGCTGCGGCTGTTGTGGGAAGGACCAGCGCCGGGCGCGGTAGGGGAGACACCGGCGGATAAGCCTACGATTACTCCGTATCTGGTGGAAGGGGACGGGCCGTTTGCGGCGGTGGTGGTGTGTCCGGGGGGGGGATACAGTGGGCTGGCGGAGCATGAGGGTAAGCCGATCGCGGATTGGCTTAATGGGGCAGGTGTGTCGGCGTTTGTTTTGCAGTACCGGGTGGCGCCGTACAAGCATCCGGTGCCGCTGGGGGATGCCCAGCGGGCGATCCGGCTGGTGCGCAGTTGTGCCGCGGAGTGGCGAATTGATCCGAACCGGATCGGGATTCTGGGTTTCAGTGCGGGGGGTCATCTGGCGGTATCGGCGGCGACGATTTTTGACGGCGGGTATCCGGAGGCGGCGGATCCGGTGGACAAGCAGTCGTGCCGGCCGAACGCGCTGATTGCGTGTTATCCGGTGATTTCGTTCGGGGAGTACCGGCATAACGGTTCGATGGTGAATCTGCTGGGGGAGAACCCGGAGGAGGAACTGCGGAATTATATGAGTCTGGAAAACCGGGTTACGAAGGATACCTGTCCGAGTTTTATCTGGCATACAGCGGAAGATGCGGGAGTGCCGGTGGAGAACAGTCTGCTGCTGGCGATGTCGCTGAGCAAAAATAAGGTGCCGTTTGAGCTGCATGTATTTCCGCATGGGGCGCATGGGCTGGGGCTGGCGAAGGATCACCCGGAGGCGAAGGCGTGGCCGGGGCTGTGTGTGCAGTGGCTGAGAGGGCTGGGATTTGTTACCAAATAAACCCGGCTAACCATTGGTGTCAATGATAGTGAATCAAACCGGAACGGCAGCGGCGGGCTAAGGCTTCACTTCATTGAGGGATTTGGGTTCCGCTATTTTGCGGTATCCCAGGGCCTTGATGATTTCCAGAATTTCGGTATAGCTGGGGAACGGCCGGTTGTTCGCTCTTTTGTAGGCGTCAATCGCCATGATCAGCTCGAATTGCTCGTCGTTCATCTCGCCTTCTTCGGCGGCGCGTCGTTCGTCCGGCCGCCTGCGTCCCGGGCCGCGCCGCCGGTCCCAGCCGCTGCGCCGGTCCACCCCGGTCCGCCGCTCCAGCGGACTTTCCCGCCGGTCCGGAAGGCCCTGTCTGCGATCTTCCTGAATTGGTTCTGTCACTTCTCTGGCTTCACCCATTACTATCGTTCCTCCTCCTCCTCGTCCTCTTCTTCTTCGTCGTCAAAGTCTTCTTCCTCTGCCTCTTCCAGATCGAGTTCTTCCATATCCTCGAACTCGTCCTCCTCCTCGTCTTCGTCTTCCTCGTCTTCGCCATTATCTTCAATGTCATCGTCGAGGGCGGCCCGTTGTTCGATGATATCCTGGGCAATCTCCAGTTGCTCTTCCGGAACCATTACCGGCACTCCCCGGGCCATATCCGGCAGCCCCATGGCCTCGGTATTCTCGTCTTCAATCAAAACGGGGATCTCCTGGTCCTCGAGCAGAGCCTTGTAGAATTCTGCTTCGGCCAGATTTCGCGCGAACAATACGGTTACAAATTCCTGATGGTCTTCGCTGTTTTTTTTCTTACTCACTTTCAACTCCTGCTGAAAAAAAGCTCCATCCTCGTTTTCTGCCCGGATCCCAGGACCGGGCGGTACTGTTATATTCGTCCAAATCAGTATCTAAAAGTTATCAAATTTCAGGGGAATTAGTCAAAAAAATAATTTTTATTTCCTATCCTAATTAGACGCCAGCGTCAAAAGCTCTTGGGCCCCATGTTATTGGGGAGCCAGAGCCGTTTTTGGATGACAATATCGACTTTTGGCGGTTCCGTCAATTAAAGGGCTAAATCAAAGTATAACCCCAAAAGTGCCTCGGAACACCTTTTCCAACAGGAAAAAAGGTGAAAAAGTGCCGGAAAATACGATTTTGGGCCGAAATTTGTCATTTTTTACGTTTTTTTTATTGCATTCACAGTGGCGAATCACTACAAGAATGACAGGATTGGCGTCAATCCGGTGTGTTTTCTTCGATAGAATCTATATTTATCATGGAGGACCAAAAATTATGGCTAAGAAGAAAGCTGCAAAGAAACCCGCGAAGAAGGCCAGCGGCAAGGAAATGCTGGTCGTGGCGAGCAAGGTCAAAGCTTACATCCGTTCCAAAGGCTGCATGTGCAGTTCGGACGCGGTGGCGGCAGTTTCCGACTGTGTCTATTGCTGTCTGGATAAGGCAATTGCCCGAACCCAGGCCAATCGCCGCAGTACGGTCAAACCCCAGGATCTCTAAGAATCATTCGCCGCGAAAGGAAAAACGCTTTCAAGCGAAAAGCCGTGCGGGATTTCCCGCCCGGCTTTTTTTGTTTTGGGTGCGTTAAATTTTTTTAACAAAAAGAATGTTAGTTTTCCGGTTATTCCACCCGGCTGCCTGCCTCAATTGTTTGCTGGTTAAACCGTTCTTTCACTGAATCCCGGCTCAGCACCAGGATGGTAAAGATCCCCAGCACGGTTCCCAGCGGCATGAACGCGCATTCGATACCGGCCACGACCAGGCAAAATAATCTGTTTTTTCGATGTTTCAGCTTGCGACCGACTGCCAATATGAACACCGCCAGCGTCCACCCCAGCACAATAAACAGCCCTCCCATAATGACAAAGATCCATCCGAAAAAAGTCGGCGGCGGGGGGGTGCTGCCATCCTCAAGCTTTTCGAAAACCAGCATCAGCCCGATAAAGACATGAATGAAGGGAAAACAGGCGAAAACCGCCAAAATCCCGCCCAGGATATAATGAAACAACGACAATAAATCCAGATGCTTCTGGTCTTCCTGATTCATCGGTTCTTCCTTTCTGTATCATCCCGCCCGCTGGGGCCATATTTTCTCGGGCTTTTCATTACCCACTATACAGCGGCAGGCAGGTACGTCAACAGGGTAAACCACCGCGGCCCTATTCATCTCTGGAGCGGCGGGCAGCAGCCGATTTTCCTTTTCTCCCTTTTCTGAGAGGGGGGGTAGTCCTCTGGCGGCTGGTATGATCAGGCTATTGCAGACCGGCTGGCGATGGAGTAGAATAAGCCAAGTATCGAATAGAAGTTCGACAAAAGCACCCATCCCGCCAGGTAAGAGGAGCGAGTTTTTGCATGAGTATTGCGATTCTATATAATCCGGAGATTCAAAACTATGATTTTGGCCTGGGACATGCCTTTCGGGGCGACCGGTTTGTCTCTTTTTTTCAGGCGTATCAGGACGTGTTCGGGGCGGACAGGGATTTTCAGGTGATCCGCCATGAGGAACTGGCCTGGGACGAGGACCTGCGGCTGCTGCATACCGCGGATTATATCAATATTCTCAAAGCGGCCAGCCTGGCCGATGAGGAACCGGACGATTTAAGCTGGCCGTTCCTGGGTTACGCCAACCGGTCGGAATGGGGGCCGAAAGTCGGTCCCAGCCGGCAGAGCCTGTCGGTCTATGTCAGCCAGGACAATCTGGATCCGGCAACCGGGCGGCTGCCGGCCGGGATTGAAAAGGCGGCGCGGGCCGTGGTGAAAAATTCGATGCTGGCGGTGGATACGGTCCAGCAGGGCAGGGCGGAAAAGGCCGTCGGTATCGGCGGGGGGCTGCATCACGCCAAGGCCGGCTACGGGGAGGGCTTCTGCATCTACAACGATGTGGTGATCGCCGGCCGGCACGCCCGGAAGGCGTATGGGCTGGAGCGAATCCTGATTCTGGACACCGACGCCCATGCCGGCAACGGCACCTGTGAGGCTTTTTACGACGACCCGCGGGTTTTGTATATCGATCTGCATCAGGCTGGCATTTATCCCGGCACCGGGGCGGTGGAGGAAATCGGCAGCGGCGCGGGGAAGGGATTTACGGTGAATGTGCCGCTGGTATCCGGAACGGGGGACGGTGATTATGAACGGATTTTTGACGAAATCATCCTGCCGCTGGCCCGGGAATTCCAGCCCCAGCTTATCATCCGCTACGGCGGCTCGGACCCGCATTTTGCCGACAGCCTGACCAGCCTGGGGCTGACGATGGCCGGGTTTGAGATGATTGGCGCGAAAATGCGGCACCTGGCCGGGGAACTTTGCGGCGGCCGCTGTGTCGATCTGCTCTGCTCCGGTTACACCCCGGAAATCCTGCCCCGGGCCTGGCTGAGCCTGATTGCCGGCCTGAGCGGCAAGACCATCCAGTGGCCCCAGCCGCTTTCGGAACCGGTGTATCAGCGGGCGGCGGAAACGGAGGCCGTAATCCGCCAGGTGAAAAAGATTTTGCAGCCTTACTGGAAGTGCATGGCGTAATATGTTCGAGCCATATGGTAAAATTCTGACACTGGTGGGCCTGGTCATTACGGCGGGCGGGGGGCTTCTTTATCTGCTGGGCCGGTTGGGTGTGGGGCATCTGCCGGGCGATTTCTCGGTTGGCGGCAGAAACTGGCGCATTTTCCTGCCGCTGGGGACCTGCCTTCTGCTATCCCTCCTGCTGACCCTGCTGCTGATCCTGATCCATCGTTTTGGGAAACGGTAAAATTTTTTGTAATAAAACCTGCCTTCCGGTCGTCTATACTGTGAACGAAGCGGAAACAGAGGCTTGCTGGACAAAGGATCCGAATGGAAGACTGGCAATCGATTGTCAAGGAGAACAGCCCCACGGTATGGCGTACGGCATACCGGATTCTGGGCAATGAGGCGGATGCGTCGGACTGTTATCAGGAGACGTTTATCGCTGCCTTGGAAGCCGCCCGGAAGGAGCCGGTGCGGAAGTGGCCGGCGTTTCTCTGCCGGATCGCCACCCACCAGGCACTGGATCAGCTTCGTCAGCGGGTGCGGCAGAGGTCCCGCAGCGACGGACCGGCTGACTGGAATCAGATTGCCAGCCGGGACGGCGGGCCGGCGGAACAGGCCGGGTATGCTGAGCTGGGGGAGCATCTGCGGCAGGCCCTGACCCAACTGAATCCCGAACAGGCGGAGGTCTTTTGTCTGGCAGCGTTGGAAGGCCAAAGCTACCGGGAGATCGCCGCCCAGGTGAAAAAGACCACCAGCGAGGTGGGCGTACTGCTGCACCGGGCGCGAACGCAGTTACGTGAGTTATTGTCAAATTTTGTAAGTGAAGAGTCGAAAAACGAGGTCCGCCATGACCGGCGATAGTAAGAAGAAACCGAATGATATTCTGGAAGAGGCCATCCGGCAGTTGCGGGAGATGCCCGTGCCGGCGGGGCCGGGGGAGGAGATTCGGGATACGGTTCTGAGGGCTGGCGCGGCGGATCTGTTACCCAAACCCAAAGCCACATTTGTGGAAAGGATACGAGCCATGAAGACCATGACCAAAATCGCGGCGGCCCTTATGATAGCTGCCGGTATTGCTGTATTTGTTTTTACGTTTACGCCGGGCCATAAAAATATCGCCTTCGCGGATGTCGTTCAGCCCATACTTGCAGCCCAGACCGCCATATTTAATATCAGCCTGGCCGGAAAGAATGAAGAGGCCAAGCCGGTCCAGATTATGACGATGGGGACCAGCCGCATCCGGGAAAATCTGGAAAGCGGTGAATCCATCGTGATTGATTTCCAGGAGGGCAAGGTACTGGTGCTGGAATCGGCGGCGAAGAAGGCCATGATCGTCAAGCTGGACGGGCTGCCCCAGCGGCCGCAGAATTATCTGGAACTTCTGATTCACAACATTAATCTGACCCTGCAATCTCCCGAAGTAACCATCGAAGAATTGGAAGAACAGCAGATCGGCGGCCGGCCAGCCATAGGATATCATGCCTATCGAGGCAATTTGGATATGACCGTGTGGGCGGACGCGGAAACAAAGATGCCGGTGCGGCTGGAATCCACCTTTGGCCAGGGCAAGGTAACCTTCAGCGATTTTGAGTTTGATATGGAGATGGACCCATCCCTGTTCAGTATGGAGATACCCGAAGGATATACGCTGCTGGAAACCCAGTTTGATCTGGCCAATCCCACCGAACAGGATTTGATCGAAGGGTTGCGGCTGTGGGCCAATCTGTATGACGGGGTATTCCCGCCCAAGCTGGACATGGGCGTATGGCAGCAGTCCCCGGAGATTATCGAGACCAAAATGGTGGAGATGAAATTGTCGGAAGAGGAGATGGTGCAATATGCCCTGAAAGTGGTCCGGGGAATCCTGTTCACCCAGGGATTGAAGGGCCAGTGGATTTATAACGGCTATGGTGTGAAGCTGGGTGATGCGGAAACGGCCGTTTTCTGGTATCAGCCGGAAGGAGCGGAAAGGTACCGGGTAATCTACGGCGATCTGACGGTGGAAGAGGCCGCCCCGGCAGACCTGCCGGAACCGGCGGTCCCCACCGAGGAGCAGGCGAGGCTGTATCAGCCATATCAGGAATACGAATGGGTGGGCAAACAATATGACAACTGGCATATTACCGCCGGCGATCAGGTGGAGGTTCATTCTCTCCTGACCTTGCTCAGGTGGCCGGCGGAGGGCCGGGCCATGACGATTCAGTTGCCCTATAGTGAGGCAAAGCTTCAATCGGTAACTTTCGGTGAACAGGCGATTGCGTTTTCAGCAGCGGGGGAGGGGGGCTATAAGCTGGATGTACCTTTGGAAAATTTCAGCGAGGATAACGCCAATCTTGCCTGTATCTGGACCATGCCGCTGGCCACGCTTCCCCAAAAGGATTATGGCTATGAAGTAAAATTACAATTTTTGCTGCCGGTTGTTCACTACAAACTAACGGTGACGCTGGACCCGGATTGCGGATATGTTTATTCACAAGATCCTACTCAACGGGAATTTGTTCCCTTTTTTGCCAGCCCCCAAGCCCCGACTGGCAATATGGGTTCCTGCGGGATTGCCATCCGGAAGCAGTAAAAACTATAAAGTTTGGGAAAATATACGGAATTCGGTGTAAAAATTGTAATGTTTTTGCTTTGCCGGCGACTTTCTTTACGGTAGAATTGTGTCCATCGAAAATTGGTGGACACAGTTTTTTAAGCGACTAAGGTAAGCGAATAAACAGGAGGTACGGATGAGTGCGGAAAAACGGCCCGGCGGATTGACGGCCCTGGCGGTATTGAATTTTGTCTTTTCGGGTTTCGGCTTCTTGAGCCTGCTCGGTTTTATCGCCATGTTTGCCTTCATTAACATGGTCCCAACCGATAATATGGATGCCAATGCCAAAGCCCAGATTGAGGCGATGCAAAACATGGGGGCCTGGATTTTCATCGTGATTTTTGTAATGACCATTGTCTCCAGCCTGCTTTTGCTGCTGTCGGGGATCGGCTATATCAAGCAGAAACGAGTCATGGGTCGGTATCTGGGCAGTACCTATGGAATAGTAAACATTCTCAATAGTATTGTTTCCGGATTCTTTTTTGCCAAGGAGCTGGGCGGCGGGTTCAATTTGGGAACGGTTATCGGCCTGATCTACCCGGTGCTGACTTTGATTCTGGTGAATACCACGTTCCGGGAAGACCTGGTGAATTAGCAGAGCGGCCAACCGCGGAAAATCAAGATGATTGCGAACCTGAAAACCATTCATGGCCGGCATGTCCGTTTAATCGGCTGGCAGTGGACCCGCAATGCGGTGCGGGGCGGTGGGGGGCTGGTGTATCTGTTAGCGGCCCTATTTTTCGGGCTGATGGTTGCCCATATGCTGATTACCCCGATTGAAGGGATCATCGCCCAGCAGCAAAAGAAGGGGATTACCGTCAGCCGTCAAGACACCATCGAGCAGATCGTCGATATGGCCAAACCGGTGATCGAATGGGCGATATTGGGGACCAAAACCAAGGACGAAATCATCGAGGCAGGAACCAAGCCCCAGCCGCCTTTTGGCCAAAAGGCAGAACCGGAAGATCCCTGGTCGAAATTTCTGCTGGAGGATCGGCCCGCCATCCTCTCGGTGGTTTTTCTGATCCTGATTTTCGGGATGCCATTTTTGATATCCCTGCTGGCGTTCAATCAGTTTTCCGGTGATGTGCAGAGCCGGGGCCTGCGTTATCTGCTGATTCGTACGGAACGTTCCAATATCTACGTGGGCCGGTTCCTGGGCACGGCTCTGTTTTCCACCCTGGTCATCGCGGCCATCGTGGCGACCATCACGTTTTATCTGGGGGTGAAGCTGGAAATCTATTCCGCCGGTGCTCTGAGCCTCTGGGGTTTGCAGGGTTTTCTGGCCCTGTCGGTACAGATGCTGCCCTATATCGCCCTTTGTACCCTGGTCTCAGCCGTTATCGATTCGCCGTTTCTTTCGCTGATTGTCGATAAACTGATTATCGGCGGCGTCCTGCTCTTTGCCTTTTTGGGCGGTCTGGCCTGGGAGCCGGCCCGGTATCTGAAGTACTCCCTGCCCTGGGGCCTGCAAAACCATCTGCTCCATCCGGATGCAAGTCACTGGCTGGGGGCCGGCCTGGCGTGCCTGGGATACACCGCCGTATTTTTCCTGCTGGGCTATATCCGTTTTCAGAGGCGCGACCTGTAGGGTAAAACCATGACGCATACCATCCACATTAAAGGCATTACCAAGCGATTCGGCAGACTCGCAGCCCTGGATACGGTATCGTTCGAGGTGCCGGCCCGCTCCATCTTCGGACTGCTCGGCCCCAACGGGGCGGGCAAGACCACCCTGTTTTCGATTATTGCCAACTTTCTCAAGCCGGATGCCGGCGAGGTGGAAGTGCTGGGCATCGATACACGTCATATTTCCCGGTTGCAGGGGCGGATGAGTATCCTGCCCCAGGATGCCCGCTTTCAGACAAACGTCCCCATTTTAGAGCAACTGGTTTTCTTCCGCCTGCTGGATGGGCAAACCAAAGAACAGGCCCAAAAGGATGTCCTGGAAACCTTGAAACTGGTAGGTCTGGACTCGGTCGCCAAACGCCGGGTCGGTTCCCTTTCACACGGCATGATCAAGAGGCTGGGGATCGCCCAGGCCTTTCTCGGTCAGCCGGAAGTCATCCTGCTTGACGAACCGACCGCCGGCCTCGATCCGGCCAACGCCCGGCAGATCCGCGATCTGATAAAATCCCTCCAGCAGCGGGCCACCATTATGGTAAGCTCCCACAATATGGCGGAGATCCAGGAACTCTGCGATCACGTGGCGATTCTCAATCACGGCAAACTGGTGCTTGCCGGCCCCGTGGATGCCATCACCCGCGCGGGCCGGGAATTCCATATAACCCTGTCGCGGCCCCTGCAGCCGCAGGAACGGGACGCGCTGCAAATCATCCGGGGCATCCGTCGGATAAAAGACCTTACCGAAACCGCAGCCCCCCAGCCGACCAACCCGACCACCAACCCGAACCCGACCACCAACCCGGCCAAACCGACCAGCTATCTGGTCACTCTCGATCTGACCGATGAAACTCTGCATGAGGACGCCGTGCTGGCCGCCTTGCTCCGCCACCTGCTCGACAAAGACATTACCCCCCGCAAAATCACCGATGGCCGCAGCCTGGAAACCCATTTCCTGGAACTTACCAACAGTTCCAATCCCGCTTCGTAATAGGGATCCGCTTGTTATTTCTGCTTCTCCCGCCAGTTCTTATCGGCCGTCACCAGCGGCCAGTCATCCGTCCGGAAAGGCGAGGCCGGCAGATCGGCTCGATTGAATAAATTCGGCACCACGGCATTCCTCCAGCCCATCCGTACCGCAACCGGTTCTTTTACCTGTTCGCTGGAAACCAGAATCGTATCCTCCTCGATCACCGCTTGTGCAGAAACAAAATTCCGGTCTGCACCGGCGATCGTGAATTCTGTAAGCATTGCCCCTTTACATATCAGTCCCCCGTCCACATGATCGAAAAACAGGCGTATCTTGTCCCCTTCCACCTTCATGGATTTATACAATGGCCCGGAATATGCGATATCTTTCTTCCCGTACGTTTTCGCCATTGCCCACAGCGCCAGCCGTTTGCCCACTACCTGCTTGTTAAGCGGGTGAATCTCATTGACATCCTCCACATCCATTGTCACCGCCATCCCCGTGTGGGCCGTCGCCAGCGTCAGCAACTGCGCCTCCCGCAGCTCCGCGGAAATCGGTTTTTCGCCATAACCCACCCACGGTGAAATCTGGGCGTAATAAAACGGAAATTCCCCCTGCCCCCACGCCTGCCGCCAGCCGCGTATCATCGCCGGAAACAGCTTGCGATACGTGCAGGCATTCACCGAATTCGATTCCCCCTGATACCACACCACCCCGCGCATGCTAAACGGCATCAGCGGGGCGATCATCCCATTATACAGTCCCGATGCGCTCATTCTATGATAATTAACACCATAATCAAAAACAGGAAAAAAGTCCGGATCGGATTCCAACACCTCTTGGCTGCACCAGGTTTCAATTACCGATCCGCCGGCAGAAGCATGGATCAAGCCGATAGGAACATCCAGTTGCTGGTAAATTTCCCGGCCAAAGAAGTAACCCGTCGCGGAAAAAGATCCCACCGTTTCCGGGCTGCATTCCACCCAACTGCCCTGGCAATCGGCAGCCGGTTCCGGCACATCCTGATCCCGGATGGTAAACAACCGGATCTGGGGATACTTCGCCGCCGCCACTTCCTGATCCCGGTTGACGACCCCCTGGTTATAACCGCTGATCACCGTCATGGCCATGTTCGACTGGCCGGAACAAACCCACACCTCCCCAGACAGGATATTTTTCAGGGTAATGCTATTTTGTCCGGATATTGTCATTGCAAACGGCCCGCCGGCGGGGGGGGTCTTTACCTTGACCATCCACTTGCCGTTTTCGTTGGTGGTAGTGGTAACGTCCGCCGGCTGCCAGCCGGCCTTCACCTTCACTTGTTCCCCCGGTGCGGCCCAGCCCCAAACCGGCACTTCCATCTGCTGCTGCACCACCATATTATCACCAATCACCGCGGGCAGCTTCACCTCCGCCCAAGAAATCCCGCTGTACAGCAGCCAGCACCCGGAAAGTAGGGTGATTTCTGTTATCCTTCTCATGATTCACTGCTCCCGCTAGAAAGCCATCATTTTTTCTTATTCTTCAGCCAGTCCTCGATATTCATCGCCAGCACTTCCGGGCTGCGTTTTTCCAGGATGTGCTTCATGAGCGCCGGTTTGACCTTCAGATTCATCAGGGCCTTCTCCACCCGCTCCCAGAGGCGTTTCTTTTTGACTTCGCTGTCCGCCAAATACAGCTCCGTTACCAACTCCTGCAGCTTCTGCAGCATGATGGCATCCCGATTCTCATAATACCGGCCTATCACATCCTGCTGATGTTTGGAATAATCCTTGCCAGCCATATTTTGTTACCCCTTCTGTAAAGTTACTTTTTATTTTTAATTAAAATCCTTATGCCCATTATCGCGGAAAACAGATATCCTGTCCAGGCAAAACGCAAAACTGCCTGCACCCCCAACCGTTCCGCCACCGGCCCGGCCAGCAGCAGCACTAGGCATGCTGCGCCCCACGAGCCGCCCACCGCAAAGGCCATCCGCTGGCCCAGTTTCAGGCCCCTCGCATGGCGGGCCAGCGTGACGATCAGGGGAAACGCCGATTGCGAAAAAAAACCGGCGATAAAAATCATGATCACGGCCCAGCGGGATTCCATACAGGCCGTATAGATCCATAAAAAAGGAAGACCCAGCAGTAAGGCCGCCACCGCGCTGACCATCAGGCCGCGTTTATGGGCGATTACTGCCCAGACCAGCGAGCCGACTACCCCGCCGGCCCCGAACAGCATATTGGAAAAGCCGCCGAACGTGAGGGCAAACCCCAGTTCATGCAGCCGGGTCGGCAGCAGACCCAGGATCACAATCGTCGCAGCCGCCAGCGGCACCGACAGCCACATCAGCGGCCAGAAGGTATAGACTTCCGGGGCCAGGGCGGATGCGGCGGAACCGTCCTGTTTTTTTTCCACTGCTACCTGAATCTTCAAAAAATACACCAGCGTCAGCCCAACCGCCGGACAGGCCAGCAGCCATAAAAGCCCGCGAATCTCCCAGTGGTTCACCAGGAAAGAGGAAACATAAGCGCCGGCGGAGAAGCCGAAAAAGCCGCCCGCCTGGAAAAAGGCGGTACTGATGGAGGGGGGGATTTTATCCAACGTATGAATCGCCCGTAATCCCTCCGGATGCACCACGGCGACTCCCGATCCGGTAATCGCCATCAGCAGATACAGCCAGGGCAAGGCCATACTGGTGCGGGGTGCCAGCACCAGCAGGGAAACCGCCGAGGCCATGAACAGGCCCACCGGGATAAAAAACGGCCGGTGATTATGGGCACGCAGCGAACCGGTCGGCAACTGCACCAGATTCCCCGAAAGCTGCACCACCGTATGCAGCGACAGCGCCAGGGTCAAACTCAAAGCAAACTCCTGCCGCAATACCGGCAGGATCGCCGGGATCATGCCGCCGAACATATCCACCAGAAAATGGATAAAGGTCAGCGAAACGAGCTGAAACCATTGAAATTTGATTCCGTGCTGCTGCAAATCCTTATCCTTGCCCACCGGAACCGGGTGCTTCAGCCGATTCATATCCCAGGCATTCGATCAGTTGCTCCGCCCGGTCCACCAAAATCCGGGCGCCATTCTCCAGCAGTTCCTGACGGTCGCGGTATCCCCAGGTGACTCCCACCGCCAGCATTCCCGCCCGGCTGGCGGTCTCCATGTCCACCCGCGTATCTCCCACATAGATTACTTCCGCCGGCCGCACGCCCAACTGCTCCGCCACCCACAGCGCACTGGCCGGGTCCGGCTTCAGCGGCATGTCCTCCCGCTTGCCCATCACCAGATCGAACACATCCGCTCCGAAAAGCCGCCTGACAATCCCCTGGGTATGGCCGTCCGGTTTGTTGGACAGCACCGCCATTTTCAATCCCCGTCGTTTCAATTCCGCCACCGCTTCCGGCACCCCCGGATACGGCCGGCTGGTGTCGCAGTAATGCTCCCCGTAATACGCCTGCTGTCGCGGCAGCACCTCCCCCAGCAGTTCCTGCTGATCCTCCGGCAGGCTCCGCGATATCATCATCCGTGCCCCGTTGCCCACCCGCCACTTATACGACTCCACCGAATGGGTCGGCAGTGAAAACTGCCCCAGCACATGATTCACGCTGTCCGCCAAATCCCGCAGCGTATTTACCAGCGTGCCATCCAAATCAAATAGTACCGCTTTATATTTCATCGTTTCTTATTCTCGAATACCGTCATCGCCCGACGGTCATTCCTGCGGGAAGCAGGAATCCAGTATGTAAATACCATCGCCGCAGGCGATACCACTTTTTTTATTCTATTGCCTATCTACCCGGCCAGCCCGGCCGGACAAGCCCAACAATATAGCGATTTCCTATCCCCGCTGTAAGAAAAAAGGGTGATATTTCAAAAAAACCGGCCGGATTTTTCCCATGACATTTCCGCCCTTCGGGATGATAATACGAACTTGTTTGAATTTTTGCCATTAGAAATCGCGGAATAAAACCGACGTAACTTCAACAGGAGCCGTACTTTGCCGCATTGTGACGAAGCCCTGAAATTGATCGGCCAGGCTCTGGCCGCCTACCGGAACCAAAACGACGGCCAGAATCCCCCCTCGCTGGAGGCCCTGACCGAGACCGTCGATTTGTCCCCCTGGCTGCTGGTCTGTCCCGGCAGCGGGGTTCCCTTCGGCGAAAGCTCCTACCGATACCGCGGCGGCGACCTGGATAACAACGCTCCCGCCGAACTGATCGTCGCCTATGACAAGAAGCCCTGGCATAAGGGCCGCCGCAACGTTCTCTACGCTGACGGATCCGTCCAGCGGCTCAAGGAAGAGGTTTTCGAAAAAACCATCGACAAGGATAACCAGTTGCGCCGCCAACTGGGACTGGAACCCAAACCCGAATAATGAATGAGTAAAACCATGCCCGATATCACCAATGAAGAATTACAAACGTTCGTATCCGCCTGCCATCAGGCCGCCCAATACGGACTCCTCCGCTACAGCAGCGGCAATATGTCCTGGCGCTTCCGGGAGAACCGCGTCGCCGTTACCGCCAGCAGCTCCTGGCTGGGCGAGCTGACCGCCGAACAGGTGGTCATCTGCAAGCTGGATGACGGCACAATTCTGAACAACAAAAAACCCTCCATCGAGACGAAGTTCCACCTGGGCATCCTGCGGCAGCGGCCCGATGCTAATGTCGTCCTGCACTTCCAGTCCCCTTATGCCACCGCCGTTGCTTGCGGCCATCCCGCCGACACCAACTTCGATGTCATCATCGAAATCCCCTTTTATATCGGAACACCCGCCTGGGTGGACTACCACCAGCCCGGCTCAGCCGAACTGGCCGAGGCGGTCATCGCCGCCCTGCGCGACCACGACCTGGCCCTGCTGCGCAACCACGGCCTGGTCACCCTCGGCAAAGATTTCCCCGACACCCTCCAGCGGGCCGGCTTCTTCGAACTGGCCTGCCAGATCCTGCTCACCCAGCCCCGCCTATCTCCTCTTCCCCTCGAAAAAGCCGACCACCTCCGCGCCCTCGCCCGCCAGAAAAAGGCCTCCAATATTTAACCGTGGGAAAAAATTGCGGAAACCAGCGGGACGCCGCTACCGGCCGCAACCGGAAAGGATCGGGGCGATACCTATCCTCTCATCCCGTAAATCCTGTGATCCAGTCTAAATTTAATTCTTTTTGACAAAGCCTGACCTGAACGTAGCCGAATAGGATTACCGGATGGACAGGATCACCGGAATGCTGCCTTCCGTTATGGATCGCGCCAAGCTCGCCAGGAGAAGAAGTTCCTTTTTTAGAGTTCTATTTACTTTTGATAAAATATATTATTGTAATTCGCAATGGCCACTTTAATTAGCCCCTTTTCTATTACCATTCGGTTTCCTGATAATATAAATAGCCATTTTCGTATTTCATAATGTGAAACATATCCACCTCTATACAATTGGGATCGTAATACATATCATCCACGCTCCGGGAAGGGCTCCACCAGGAAGGTAGTTCTCCCCAACCAACTGTTGGCTGCCAAAAGCCGGAGAAAACATGGTATTTTTGTTTTGTTTCTGCACTCATAGATTTAAATTTCATCGTTTTTTGATATTGATAAAAATCCTCTTCGGACAGTTTGGCTTTGAGTAAATAAAACCAACCATCCCATCCGTTGCTTCGTTGATAAGTGTGAATATCTGTTGCCGATGGAGGTAAATATTTTTCTGCTTTTTGCTGCCAGGGATAAAAAGTCAGAAATGAGCCAATACCTATGACCAGTATAATAATTGTACTGTGTAATTTATTAAAGATTTATAACTCATTTATCCGACGAACTTTCCATGGGAATAGTCCCATTGGAAAGGAAAAGTCATGG
>JAKQBU010000395.1 GCA_029573975.1 Planctomycetota bacterium | reverse complement strand
TCCACGAATTATTGCACTATATTGCAGCTTTGCCCAACGAGTGATCGCAGCCGGCTGGATCATGCATATCATTTAAGCGTAATGCGTTACGAACGATTAACTTCAGCCGGCCCCTTGCGGTTTTATCGTAACCGCTTATTGTCGGATACACAACGAGCCTATGAATCCCTGAAAAATTCCCTGCACAAACCCAAAAATCCTTCACCGCCAGCCAATACACCAACTTGGCTGGCCCGACAGGCTGCCGCCCACTCCCAGCCAGTCTGGCAAAAACCACCTATTCGCTCAGAAGTCCGCGAAGGTTCTATTCTATCTGGACATCAGGTTAAAATCCGGGGTCGGGATGTAAGTTATTTAAAAACAAATGGTACTGTAAATCTGGAAACCGCCTCAAAATCGGTACGGTCGTCGTTTTCCTCCGTGCGGCAATTTGATAAGAGCCAGGGCCGGGCCATGGATTTAATCGAAGACGATTTTTGTCTGGAGGTAATATATCGTCTGGAAGGTGACCTGATTCGCTTTGCCAGCCGCCTCGAACTGCTGCAAATAGCACAACAATGGCAAATTCCGACTTTTAGGGCTAATATGCTTATCGCCCAGATCGTTGAGGCAGTACGCCAGCATAAGCTCTACAAACCCCATTTCCAAGAAATCAAACTCCAGGAAAAAACCAAAAGATCCCGCACCCGTCTTATTCTCTCCGTATCTATTTTAATCGCAGCTATTTGCGATTTATTGCTTATCTGTTATTTGGCAAAATAATACCCACCTTTTTTTGTTCTGCTACGTGGCCCGTCGAAAAACCGCCACGATATGCTCCAGGTCCACTACAAACAGGCGGTTGCCGCCCTCGAAATCGACCGGGATCGCTCCCTTCGGATTAAAAAGAACCCGGTCATACTTTTTCAGAGGCACCATCGGATCGGCATCAATTTCTGCTGAAACCGCCACAATCCGACCGGTTATCGTTGGTATTTCAATATTATCTGGAAGCCGGATACCACCCTTGGTTTCCTTTTTATCTTCATCCTTCCGCAGGACCACTCGCTTGCCGATCGGCTCGACGGTATCCAGCGGCTGTTCGGATAAATTCTTTTCATTGTTATGCTTAGAGTCCGCCATGGGCTGATTACAATTTATATTCCGCGTTGGCGCTCCGCAGCCGGATGGTCTTTTTCGTCAAATCGTGGATCGCCCGGATGTAGCGGACGGTTTTATACCTGGCCCGCATCACCGCGGAAGAAGTTGTGGTCTGATTGCCATCCACATGCACGCCCCGCAATACGCAGGAATCGCTAATGCCTGTAGCACAGAATATTACATTATCACCCCGCGCCAAGTCATCGGCGGTATAAACCCTATCCAGAGCTTTTGCGGACACTTTTTCTTTAATCATATTCTTGTCTGCTTCATCGACCGGGGCCATGCGTACCAGAATATTACCGTCCAGACACCGGATCGCCGCGGCTGCCACCACCGCCTCTGTTGCTCCGCCGATCCCCATATACACATCAATCCCTGTTTGCGGCAGGCTGGGAGCGATACTGGCGGCGATATCTCCGTCACTAATCAGCCGTACCGAAGCGCCCGCCTTACGAATATCCTGAATCAGTTGTATATGCCTTTCCCGTTCCAGCACCAGCACGCTAAGATCCTGTACCCGCTTGCCCAGCTTCATTGCGATAATCTCCAGGTTATCGCGCGGGGAGGCGTCCAGATGGACCTGCGCCGGGCCGGCATGAACCGCCGGGCCATAGGCTATCTTGGTGACATAACGGCAGGGAATTTCCGCCAATCCGGAATTTTCATCATCGCCGCGTACCGCTACAATTACCGATAAGGCTCCGATGATACCACGAGCCACCAGATCAATCCCGTCAATCGGCACCGTAGCCAGATTGATTGCCAGCGACCCTTCGTGCCAGTTGCCCAGCTTCTCCCCGACGTTGATGCCGCCGGTTTGGCGTTTCAGACCATCGCCAAAAACGACCGTTCCGGAAACACTGGTGGAATCCAGGGTTCCGCGCATGGCATCCACCGCCGCGGTATGGGCGGCTGTTGGATCGCCTTTCCCCAGCCAACGAAACGCGTTCAAGGCCGCCGCTTCCGTCGTCCGGACAAAATCCAGCTCAACCAGCCGTTCCAGGTCCACTACATCTATCTGCCTCTGATTTTCCTCCATGGAAATCAACTTTCTATCCTTACTCACGGATTTCTTTGTGTTTTTAACTTTTTTTACCAATGAAACTTATACTTCCTTTGCATGAATCCAGGCCATCATCTTCCGCAACTTGCGGCCAACCTGTTCAATCTTGCTTTCATGATCCTTTTCGTACAAGGCCTTAAAGTTTTTCAAGCCGCTTTTATACTCATTCATCCATTCCTTAGCAAACGCGCCGGAACAGATTTCGCCCAGAATCTTTTTCATCTCCTGACGGCTCTGTTCATTGATAACCCGCGGCCCCCTTGTTAAATCACCGTACTCCGCCGTATTGGAAATGCTGTAACGCATATAACTCATGCCACCCTGGTACATCAGGTCCACAATCAGCTTAACCTCGTGCATACACTCGAAATAAGCAATTTCCGGCTGATATCCGGCATCCACCAGTGTCTGAAATCCTGCCTTGATTAGCGAAGTCAGGCCACCGCACAGTACCACCTGCTCGCCGAACAGATCTGTTTCCGTCTCTTGCTTGAAGGTGGTCTGGATGATGCCGGCCCGCGCCCCACCGATCCCGTTGGCCCATGCCAGCGCTGTGGCTTTGGCGGTACCGGTTGCATCCTGTTCAATAGCGATCAAACAAGGTACCCCGCCGCCCTTTTCAAATTCGCTGCGTACGGTATGACCAGGGCCTTTCGGTGCAATCATCACCACATTTACATTCTTGGGCGGAACAATGCACTTAAAATGAATATTAAAACCGTGGCAAAATCCTAACGTCTTGCCTGCACTTAAATTAGGCGCAATCTCCGATTCATATACCTTCGCCTGAACTTCGTCCGGAAGAGTTATGATAATCAGATCCGCCTCCTTGACCGCATCTCCCGCCTCCTTCGGCTTAAATCCGTGTTCCACCGCCAGTTTATAGTTATCCGTCCCAGGCAACTCCGCCACAATCACCTTCAAACCGCTGTCCCGCATGTTCTGGCTGTGGGCGTGCCCCTGGCTGCCGTACCCAATCACCGCTATGGTTTTCCCCTGTAACGGGGTTATGGGTGCTTGATCTGCATAATAAATCTTTGCTTCACTCATTCTTATTATTCTCCTTGGATTTACTCTCTGCCTGGTTTCTCGAATACCGCGGCATTGCTATCATTCCTGTTCGAGCTACATCTTTTACTCCATAGGGCCGGCAGACGTCGATAAAAGCTTCGATCTTTTCTTCCGGACCGGCTATCTCTACCATAACGAATTTCGGGCTTATGTCCACCACTTTTGCCTGGAACATATTAATTATTGTTTGAATTTCCACTCTTTTTTCCGGCGGGGCTGAAATTTTAATCAGCATCAAATCCCGCTGCACCAGATTTTCACGCGTCCAGTCATATACCTTCACCACCGGCACAATCTTGCCCAATTGCTTGCGTACCTGCTCGATTATATCATCATCCCCCACCACCACAATCGTCATCCGGCTTAATCCCGGATCGTCCGTTCGACCCACCACCAGCGAATCGATATTAAAACTGCGGGCCGCAAACATCCCCGCCACATGTGCCAAAACCCCCGGCTGATTCTGAACCAGGGCACTGATTGTGTG
>JAKQBU010000610.1 GCA_029573975.1 Planctomycetota bacterium | reverse complement strand
CGATTAAAGCGTGAATTTCCCCATACTGCACGCTCAGATCGACCTGCTGCAGGGCTGCCGTGGCGCCGAAGTTTTTGCAAATGCCCCGCATTTCCAGACAGAAGGGCGCGGCAGGCCCGTTTACTCGTTCAGCCATTGTTTTAAATCCGGTTTGAGCAATCGGGCCACATCGGGATTTTCCATATTCTCCCGCGTGGCCACCACGGATCCCGTATCCACTTTTTTCACCACTTCCTGACCGTGCAAAAACTGCATGATCGATTGGACGCCGAGGTATCCCATTTGGAAAGGATCCTGGATGACCAGGCCGTGGATTTCTCCCTGGGCCAGGGCCTGGATGAGTTTGTCGGAGCTGTCAAATCCCACGTAGAAAACCTTGCCCGCATGGCCGCCATCCTGCAAGGCCCGCAGCATACCGAAGGTCGTGGATTCATTCGGGCAAAAGATGCCGTTCAGGGTGAGCACGCCGCCGGCATCGGTAAAGGGGGCCAGCAGATTTTCGCTGGCCTGATAGGCGCTTTCGGTCGTGGCGCCGCCGTATTGATTGGAGCTGGCGATCTCGATGCCGGGAAAGGTTTTCATCTCCTCCAGAAAACCCTCTTCCCGCTCCATGGTGCTGGCCGAGCCTTCCATGCAGCGCAGCATGACGATTTTTCCTTTGCCTTTCAGCAATTCCGCCAGGCGCCGGGCCGCCTTTTTCCCCGCGGCGAAATTATCCGTGGCGATATAGCTGATGTAATCCTCCCCTTGGAGGTGGGAGTCGATGATGGCGACCGGGATGCCGCTGCGGGCGGCATTGAGCACCGGTACGCGCAGGGCAGCATTGTCCAGCGGCGCCAGCACGATCCCTGATACGCCGCGCGTCACTAAATCTTCCACGACTTTAATCTGGGATTCCCGGTCATCTTCTTTGAACGGCCCCTTCCAGATAATTTCCACATCCAGTTCGGCGGCGGCTTTCATCGCCCCGGCATGCACGGATTTCCAGAACTGGTGCGTCATACCTTTGGGGATCACGGCGACGGCCGGTTTTTCAGAACCTTCCCCGGCCTCTTTCCGGGAACAGGAGGGAAGGACAGGCAAAAAGCAACACAAAATCAAAAGCAGGTACAGCCGCATGGTATTACCTCTCAATGGAAGTCTTGAAATTCTGACTTTATCATAACCAGGATGTACGTAATGGACGGGAATAGTAGTAACAAAAAAACCGACAGGAGGCAATGTCAATTTTGGCGGAAGGGCCAAAAGCCGATAGTGTCATCCAAAAATAGCTCTGCTTGCCCAATAACAAGGGGTCCAAGAGCTTATGACGCCGGCATTAATTTCGTGGTTTTTGTAATTTCCTGATATTTAAGCAGTTATGGCAATAGGCGGCTTTTTTCCCCTCTGGCACAGGTTTTGCGAAATGTAGAAAAAATAATTTTTTTATCAATCGATCCCCAGTGTCAAACGCTTTATATCATAGAAGGTTTTTGCTGAAAAGGCAGGGCGATGGTTGCGCTGCTGGGATATGTAAACTCCATCCGTATATGGGGTAGAAAGCATATAGGTAAAGAAAGGAGTCAGGTCGTGAAGAATAGGAACTTTAAGGTGGAACTGTTGTTGGCACTAGTGATTTTTTTGTCCTGGTGTTTTCCGGTTTTGGCGGACCGGGCGCTGGATCGGGAGGAGATGCTGCCCATCATTCGCACGCTGATCGCGAATCAGCGAAAGACCTGGATTGCTGGCGGAAGTATGGAAGCCACTCACGTCAGTTATGAGGCGCCGAAGATTCTGGATGCGGCGGAGATCGAGAGCAAAATCGAGCCGGCGCTGCAAGCCTACCGGAATAACCCGGACAAGCCGGAGAAAGATGCCGAATTGCAGAAGATGGCCTATGAGGCCATACCTTTTAACATCCGGTATCGATACGGCAATGAATATACCATGACGGTGACGGAGATCGTCAAATACGATGGGACGCGATTTTACTGGGAGATCAATGTCACTTCCCGCATTGATTCCATCCAGCCGCCCATGACCGCCAGTTTTATGTATGATTATTTCAATCTGGATTGGAACGGCAAGCGGGTGTTTGTCTGGAACGGGCGCGAATACACGACCTATTGCCGGTCTGCCAAAAACGCCATGGTGGCGGAATCGCCGGTTGCGGTTCCCGTGGTGGTGAACGGGCCGTTAACGGCGGGGATTATCCCGTGGGGATACGGTTTTTATACGTATGAGCGGCTGGCGTCGGCCCAGTTGACCGGCACGGAAATGGTCCGGGAGGATGGCCGGGAGATTCATCTGCAGGCGGTCCATGCCGATGGGATGGAAATGTCATTTGTGCTGGATCCGGATAAAAATTATGCCGTTTTGTTTTCGCTGGTGGCCCGCCCCGATTACACCGATACCGTTACTACGTATGAAAAATATCAACTGATCGGCGGGCGGTGGGTGCCGGGGGTGATTGCCATCGAAAATTACAATGAGTACGGCCCGGATGCCCGTTTGCTGAAAAGCGACCGCTGGGAGATGGTATCGATCGAGACCGCGGTACCGGCGGCGGAGGCCTTTGAAATCCAGTATGAACAGGATACGTATATAGAGTATCAATCCCCCGGTTCCCCCCAAACGCTGTCCTGTTTATATACCAAGGAAGAGTATGGGATCGACCCCGAGGCGCTGCTGCAGGAAAAGAAGCGAATTTTGGAGAATACCGCCACGGCTCACAATTGCGGCACGATTGCTTTGCAATATAGCCTGGGGCGGCTGGGGATACCGGTCAGCGATCAGGAACTAACCGGATTAATCGATTATCAGGGCAATACCAGCATCTATGCTATGAAGCAGTTTGCCCAGAGCAAAGGATTGCAGGGGAAGGTGGTGAAAACGGATATCGATACCCTGAAGCAGTTGAATGGATACCAGGTGATTCTGTCCTTTCCGGGGTCCAGCCATTTCGTGGTGCTGACGCGTGCCGACGAGGATGGTTTCCGGGTGGTGGACCTTTCCAAGCAAAGATTCTATTATCGAACCGACGCCAGCAACCTGCCGCAGGAATGGCTGGATGGCGTCGCGCTGGTGCTGTCGATGGATGCCATTGAGCTGCCGGCCACCGCGGCGGAGGTGGGCGATACGGAGGCGGTAAACATCGTGGGGGCGGCCTTTTATGACTGCATTAATCTGTTGCAGCCCTATTATGTTATTTTTTGTCTGGATTCATGTGACGGCCTGTATGAAGATCATTTTGAACGCTGGGGGTGCCTCTCCGCGCCGTCGGGCAGTTGTTACGGCTCTTGGCTGGTGCGGTTTAAAACCTCAGAGTGTATTACCGATCCCTACGATCTGTCGTCCTGTACCATAACGGGAGACTGGAATACCTATTATATGAGGGCGTGCCGATGAGTATATAACTGCAAAATTCTTTGCAGACAAGCTATTCTTCCCGACCGAGTTGCCCGGAGCTGAACCCCCCCAGTACGTTCCGGGCAGCTCACTTTTTATGCCGGTTCTTTGGGGGAACAGGGCAGGTCAAACCGGAATTCCTCACAACCCGGAGGCTGGAATTGTTCGATTGACAAACAAACGCCGGTTATCATAATACAGGAGTAGTTTATGCCGGATGGTTCGAGTTTTCCTATATTTACTATAACTAATGGCAAAAAAAGGGTTTACGCTTATAGAACTGCTGGTGGTAATCGGGGTGATTGCCCTGCTGCTGGCGATTCTGCTGCCCGCGCTGCAGTTGGCAAAGAAACAGGCCCGAACCGCTCTATGTTTATCAAACCTGCATCATCTCAATCTGGCCCTGGCGTCCTTTGAAATAGATACCAGGTCCTATCCCTACGCATTTTCCAATCTAATCGATTTGACGCCGCCGGGCGGCTATATGGGGAATGCATCACCAGGCAAAGATAGAATGGGATGGTGGTGGTTCCAATTTCTCGGCGATTATATCGGCAGCGATGTCCGGAACAGCAAGCTGCTGCAATGTCCGGACCGGAATATTGCGGAGGGCAGCTCCTATACCAATATTCTGATGGGGAATTATGGTGTAAACCTGTCGGTCTGCACCATGACTTCAGGTAATAGTAACCAAAAGGAATTCATTGGGGAACCGTTACATGCTGAGTTGATATCAACTCCCGGTGATACGCTGCTGGTGCTGGACAGCGGTTATGCCATGATTTCCTGGCATCACGCAACGGAAGAACCCCCTAATCCCTTTGGACCGGATCACGAAGGCGCCGCTTATGTACCGGGATTGAAAATCAATCAAACCCGAATGCTTTTTGAGGAGCAGCAGAAGGATGCCATCGAGGGCCGCCATGAGTATCACCGGTTGAATGTGGGTTTTGCGGATGGGCATTGCCTGACGATGGAGGCGGAAAGCCTGCTGGTCGAAAAAACAGGGGATATGTATAAAAACCAAATTCCCTTATGGAAGCCGGCAAAATAATTCAAAAGCCCAGGGTTTGGAGGGCCTGGTCCAGGGTTTCCTTACTGATGGGTTGGGCGGTAGTGGCTCTAGTTAATATATATCCATTTTCCGGATGGGATGAGGTATAAAGCTCGGTTTTTTGCGGCAGGTTGGTTTTGGGGTCCAGATAACAGCGCCATTTTGAATAGCGGATAGTGCCCAATTCCCCCAGTTGCTTGTGCCAGGTCAGTTCATAGAGTGTGGTGCCGGGCATGGCCGCGGCGGGATTTTCCAGCGGCATATGATCCCAGGAGGCATTATCCGGCATGGAGGAGACATTGTCAAAAGGCATCAGGTCAAAAAAACGCAGCATAGATTTTTTCTGGCTTCTTACCTGGCCCTCATCCAGCAACTGGATTTGCATTCCGTCCGTTCCCGGGGCTTTTATTTTTCTGGTATTCCGGGACAGGTCCCACAGGACTGTGGCGGCCTGGTTTTTGATTACAAGCAGGTCTGATTCTTTCGATATCCAGATTTCTTCCAGGGGTGTCCGGCTGGCGGGGGAGGTGCGGGTGATATGCAGGTTTTGCACCTCCTGGACGGCCTGATAGATCTGCTGCAAAGGAACGGCCCGGGCCGTGGAGGGGCGGAACAGGAACATCATGCCGAAGAGCAGGAAAACCGCGGCAGCGGCGGTCTGGAATTTTCTTGAGCGCAGGATATGGAGCATCGCGTCCTTTTTCCGGGAGCCGGCGGCCGGCTGGGTGGTCTCGGCGGTGCTCCGGATGGTATCGGGGCGGTGGCGGAGGACCTGGATGCTGTAGGCCTCTTGCGAATTTGCCGGATTCCCCGCTTGCGGAGGGGCGCTGCGCAGCGAAAAGCAGGTGGTGATTCCGGAATTGGGCCGCTGGAGGATGGCCTGAAGGGCGCGGCCGTGATCCCGGCCTGCCAGGGCGGCAATTTGCTTCTCCGTTTTCCGGAAGTTCCCTGGGCGGGAAGCACCGGCAAAAAGGCGGGAGAGATCGTGCCGCTGGTCGTGGGTCAGGGGCAGATTTTGGAGGGTCTGGAAATCATGCAGGCAGTCCGGGCAATGTTCCAGATGAACGGTAACCGGGGTGGGAATGGTTACTTTCCCAGCGGAGTCGGCCAGGGAGGGAAGGAACGGCTTCACGGCGGCGCAGTCCATGGGATGGTCCAGGCAGGAAAAATGCGTTTCGAGAAGAGCCGGCCAATCGGAATTTTGGGGGCGGCTGTCCCCTGCCTCATCCTGCTGCGACTCCAGGATTTTCTGGAGCTGCGCCAGATTGCCGTGGCACTGGCGGCAATGCCGGAGATGTTCCTGGGTTTCCGCGGGTATTTCTCCCCTTAGATCCGGAGAGAGCCAATCATAATAATATTCCTGGGCGGAAATACAGGCGGACTGGAGCTGATTTTTTTCCATGTGATTACACCCCTATTTCGTTTAGAGCCAGACGTGCTTTTTTTAAACCGATACAGATATATCGATTGACAGAACTTGCCTTTACGCCCATTTTTTGGGCCATTTCCCGGTTGGTGCAGTTTTCCCGGTACCGCAGGATAATCGCCTGGGCTTCCCGTGCGGACAGATGCTTCTTGAGCCAGGCGAGGATTCTGTCGCTTTCTTCATTTTGCATCAGGGCGGTTTCGGGATACTCTTTTTGCGGTACTTTTCTGACCTCTTCGAGATAACGGGAAAGACTGGTTTGATATCTCTGAATCCGGCGTGCGGCGTCAATGATATCGTTGTGAATGACCTTGAAAAGGTAGCTTTTGATGTCATGTATGTTCTGGCAGGGGATCGGCTTCTGAATCAAAGACAGGAAGCAGTCCTGAAAAAAGTCATCTACCAGAGATTCGTTTTTGATCTTAAAATAAATGACCTTGCGAATATAATCCCCGTGCTCCTCAAAAATCCGGGTGATGAATCGGACATGCTCAGCTTCGGTGTAATTCATAAAAGTTTTATTTATAGATACTTATACGCGACACAATCCGGCCGCCAGCACGAGCGGCCTGCCGTCTAGCCAAAAAGGGTTGCGTCCGCATTTATTCCTAGTGTCCTTTTGATACCTTATAGAGAAATATTATACCAGATATATCGTATAAAATAAATAGAATTCGTAAGTAAAGTTTCGAAGATTTATTTGGGTCAAACGGCTGGCGGGCACCGGACGGTGGGCGAAGGTTATTTCTGTAAATTATTATCGCAAAAAAGGTTATATGCGAAATGCTCAAGGTGGGGCTGTGGACGAGGTATCGGTTCTCTTGGGCTTACGCTAAATAAATAGGGCGGCAGAAATTCCTTGACTTGCGAAGCCGGAAAATTAGAATAAACACGTTGTAAGGGTCTGTGAAGCCCGGAACAGAAAGTAAAGCTGCTGAGGATTAACATTCCATACGAGGATATGCTCACCCGAACCTTTTTCCGATATTCGAAGTACCGAAAGCTGCTTTTACCAGAATGGATGATAACATAACCAGTTAAGGAGTAAAACATTGAGTGTTTTAACAAAAGTATTTGCGTTAATGTTGTCTTTGCTTTCCATTTTTCTCTGCGGGGTTATCGTGGTTTTTGTTACCAATACGGCCGATTGGAAAAAGGCGTATGAAGAGCAAGTGACCTATCGGGAGGCGGCCCAGGTTCAGGCGGCGGTGGCATCGGAATCGCAGGCGCAGACGGTTGCCCGGCTGGATAAGCTGATCAGTTCCCTGCAAAATCAGATTTTATCGCTGGAGAAGGAAAAAGCCCAGCTTCAGAGCCAGTTGGATACCTCCCAGGTGGCCAAAGCCCAGGCGGAAAACAAAAGTTCGACCGCGGTGGGGCTGAGCAAATCGCTGCAAGATACGATAGCCAATATGTTTAAGGCGCAGCAGGACATCCAGACGGAATTGGACAAAAACCATCAGCAGATGATTGTGGCCCAGACGCGGGTAATCGATCTGGAGCGGGCATTGGACAGCGAGCGGGTGAAAAGCGCCCAGTTGAACACCCTGAGCCGGCAGCGGCTGGAGCAGATTCATGAGCTGGAAAACGACAATGCCGCCATCCGTTCGCGCTTACAGGCGGTGGCACTGCAATCCGAGGAGCTTCGGCCCGGCGGTCAGGTGACCCAGACCCGGGTGCAGGAAGCGGGAGTGCCCATCAGCGGGCAGATAACGGGCATAGACGATAGTCTGGCCGCCATTTCGGTAGGCTCATCATCCGGGGTACGCAAGGATATGACGTTCTATGTATATCGGAACGACCAGTATCTGGGGAATCTGTTGATTACGCATGTGGAGCCAACCGAGGCGGTGGGCCGGATGATCGGCATGCAGGGCAGCGCCATGGCTGGCGATAAGGTAACTACTGGTTTTTAATGGGTTTAAGTAATATTGTAAGCCGGTATCTGGTATCTCGAACCTCCAAAAGGTGAAAATTAATATGGCAGCAGTATCCGAAGGAAAAACCAACAAGCGGCGGGGCGGCAGTTTAACCGACATATATACCGCATTATTGGGGCTGGCAACTCTGGTGACGGCGACAACCGCAGTGATTACCTGTCTGTATGGGTATCAATTATATGGCGTAATCTTCACGGTGAGTGAAATCCCCGTTCCCTGATTCCGGGAAGCCGGTTTGTATGCGAAGCAGGGGGAGAAAACAGCCAAGGGCAGGAAGATAAAGGGGCGGCGTCTGGTTACCGGATGCAGAGAAATTTTGGATGGCGGTAAAGTAATGCTTGCCAGATGTTTGAAGCATCGGTAAAATGCGCAGCGATGTTGCCGGCTGTCATATCAGCAGAATAAAGCAGCGAAGAAGAGGTACCGATCGTGATATTAGATACCGTACTTGGAATATTTTCGGTGGATATGGGAATTGACCTGGGAACCTGCAATACCCTGGTCTGTGTCCGGGGGGATGGTATCGTTTTGAATGAACCATCGGTTGTGGCCGTTCGCAAAGGAACCAACCGGGTGCTGCAAAACGGCAATGCCGTGGGTCTGGTGGCCAAGGAGATGCTGGGCAAAACGCCCGGCTCGATTTCCGCCATACGGCCGATGAAGGACGGGGTCATCAGCGATTTCGAGATTACCGAGGCGATGCTAAGCTATTTCATCCGCAAGGTGCACGGCCGGCGGGGGCTGGTGAGGCCCCGGGTGGTGATTTCGGTTCCTTCGGGCATCACGGCGGTGGAAAAGCGGGCGGTGATGGATTCGGCGGAGCGGGCGGGCGCCCGCAAAGTGTATCTGGTACAGGAACCGATGGCGGCGGGAATTGGGGCGGGATTGCCGATTACCGAGCCGACGGCCTCCATGATCGTGGATATCGGCGGGGGCACTACGGAAGTGGCGATTATGAGCCTGGCGGATATCAGCGTTTGCGAATCGGTCCGGGTGGCTGGGGATGATATGGATGAGGCGATCATCAATCATCTGAAGCGGACCTATAATTTGCTGATCGGCGAGGCGCGAGCGGAAAAAATCAAGATCGAGATCGGCTCGGCCGCACCGCTGGACAAGGAACTGACGATGGAGATTTCCGGGCGGGATACGATTTCCGGACTGCCCCGCAAGATTGTGATTACCAGCGAAGAGGTGCGGGAATCGCTGAAAGAGCCGATTTCGGCGATTATTGAAGCGGTGACGCGGACGCTGGAGCGGGCGGAACCGGAACTGGCGGCGGATTTAATCGATAACGGCATCTGTCTGGCCGGCGGCGGTGCTCTGCTGCGGCGGCTGGATGTCATCATTGGAAATGCGACGGGTCTGCGGGTGAAGATTGCCGATGATCCGCTGACCTGTGTGGCGCGGGGGACCAGTGTCTATCTGGAAAATCTGGAGCTCTGGAAAGAGACCATGGACACCGACGACGGGAACTTCTAAGAGAGAATCGGTCCGCTGGGAAGGGGGGGAGACGATCCAACGGAGTGGAGCAAGAGTTCATGAACAACCGAAGCAGCAGGCAGATGACCAGCCAGCAGGTATTTACCTGGATGATGGTGGTGTCGGTGCTGTTCCTGTTTTTGCCGCAGCGGTGGACGGATCGGGTGGACCATCTTTTTTCGGCGCTGATCGGGCCATTCAGCCTGGGCAGCCGGCAGATGGAGCTGCTGGTGACGGAAAAACTGCCGGAACCGTCCTCGGCGGAGACCCCGGAGCAAAAATACCAGAAGCTGAAGGAGATGCTGCTGTATGAACAAAAGCAGCGAATGAATCTTGTCCAGGCCAATCGGGATTTGCAGGCGGCGGTGGACCGGTTAACGGGAATCCGGCAAAGTTTCGGCCAGGCCCGGGCGCTGCTGATCGATGCCAACGTGATCGGCAGCGACGCCACGCACTGGCGCTACTGTAAAAAGCTGAACCAGGGTTCTCTCCAGCAGATTGCGATGGATCAGATTGTTTTAGGACCAATGGGACCGGCGGGTAAGGGGGAGGCGGCTGGGGCGGCAGAATCTCTGTGCCGGATGTGCGTGGTGGGCCGAATCAACAATGTGGGCTTGAAATATTCTTCGTTTCGGCTGATCTCGGACGCCGGATTCAGCCTGCCGGTCATCATCGAACCGCATCCCAACCGGAATGAAATCTGGCGGGCGAATGGGGTATTGAAAGTGAAATCCCTGGGTGAGATCGCGGTTGCCATGGTGGAGGTGCGGGGGAATCCCGTGCGTGCGGGCGATGCGGTGCTGGCCTGTTCCGATCCGCGTTATCTGCCGGTGGAAACGCTGGTGGGCATGGTTAGGGACTGCCAGAAGGATCCGGAGAATCCGCTGATGTGGCATATCCTGGTGGAACCGGCTGTTGATCTGCATGCGCTGGACAACGTGGTAGTGGTCAACCCGCTCTGGGAGGAATAACGGACCGGAATGGCGGCGAGTTCCAGGGATTTTACTAAGGCAGGCCTGAATAATTGAATATGCGATGGTTTAATTTTGGTATTCTGGTTTTGATTAGCCTGGTGCTGCAAGTCAGCATTTGCCGGCGGATTGGGATCGGCCAGCAGCGGCTGATCCCCGACCTGCTTCTGCTGGCGGCGGTGATTCTGGCCTTTCGCGCCCCGGACAAAGATGCCCTGATTGCCTGCTGGGTGCTGGGACTGGTCAAAGACATTACCAGCGGTTCGCCGCTGGGCGGTTACGCCCTGTGTTTCGGGCTGATGGCGATGCTGCTGGTGCGGATGCGGGAAGTCCTGTATGGGATGCGGTCCGTGACGCTGATTGTCATCACGTTGGTAATGAGTATGGTTATCGAACAGGCGGCGTTTCTTTTGTGTGTTCTGAAAGGTTCGGCCGGCTGGAACCAGTACAGCGGGATCACGTTTACGATTTTTCTTTCGGCGATGCTCACCGGCGGCCTGGCCCCCTACGCCTTCTGGCTGCTGACCAAGCTCCACCGCCAGCTCGGCCTGCAGCGGGACCGGTTCTATCCGCGCTGAGAGCGATACGTATTTTGGGGCTGCTCTACGTATTATTGCCATCAGACGACATTCAGAACAATCACAAAATTTGTTGCGGATCTAAAAAATCAGCAGGGGAGATTGTTCCGCCCCTGACAGAAAAGAAAGGTACACCTCAATAGTGTTCGGCACATGATTTGCTCTTTTCCAATCTCAGCAAGAATTTCGGCATC
>JAKQBU010000367.1 GCA_029573975.1 Planctomycetota bacterium | reverse complement strand
GCAAACGCCAGATTCTGCAGCGCCGCCACATGGTCCTCGTTGAAATCCAGTACCGACAGCGACAGGTCGATTCCCTGTTCCAACAGCCCGCTTTGGTAATAACACAAACTCAGATTCTGATACGCCCGCTCATCGTCCGGTTCCAGATCCAGCACCCGTTCAAAGCATTTCATGGCTTCCTGCCTCTGGCCGATCCGGTCCAGCAGACAGCCTAGATCCAACAGGATATCCGGCTGATTCGGGGACCGGTTCCATTCCTCCAGCAGATGTTCCCGTGCGTTGGCCATCTGGCCCAGCTTCCAATAGCATTCTCCCAGCCGGTAATGGGAACCTTGGATATTCGGATTCAGCTTCAGGGCCTGATGGAAACTTTCCAGCGCCTGGCTGAATTTGCCCCGGTACAAATGAATCTCTCCCAGATAATGGTGAGCGGGGGCATGTTCCGGTTCCAGTTCCAGGATTCGATGGAACTTTTCCAGGGCGCTGTCCAGCTCATTCCGCTCCAGCAGCAAAATCCCCGTATCCAGCAGCACCTCCACATCCCCCGGATTACGGCGCAGCTCCTGCAAAAAATACTCCCTGGCCCGGACGGTATCGTTTTTGGCCCAATAGGCCTGGGCAATCCGATACTCAATCTGCGGGTGCTCGGCATCCAGCTCCCGGGTCTGCTGCCAGCACCAGATCGCCCGGTCATACAGCTTCCGCGCAAAAAGGGAATTGCCGATATTGTAATAGCACAGCGGGCATTTCGACTTCAGTTGCTGCGCCAGATAAAACATCTCCTCCGCTTTCTCATGTTCGCCCATCTCCGAATACGTGATAATCCGGTTACAGTACCCCGGCTCAAAATGCGGCGCAATTTTCTCCAGCCGTTCAAAAGTCTCCAGTGCTTCCTGATAGTTTCCCACCCGTGTATAGTCCACACCCAGACAATTTAAAATCTCCGGGTCATTCGGATTCAGACCGTGGGCCTGCTGATACGCCTCGATCGCTTCGTGATACCGTTCCAGCGTATCCAGCGTCAGCCCCTTGTTGAACAGCCAGTTGCTGTTGTTGGGATTGATATCAATAGCCGCCTGCAGCGCCCGCAGCGCCTCCTGCCAGCGGCCCCGGTCATACAGATCATGCGCCTGCTCAATCCGCTGTTCCGCATCCGACCACTCGTTAAAATTGGCAAAATTTTCTTCGTTCATAATAACCTCGTAAAGGTATAGATATAGTCTGTTTATAGTATCGGCTGGAGAACGTCATGATTGTGGTTGCTTGGCAAAAGTTTTTTAAATTTATCTCCCTTTTCGTGACGGTCTTTCCTGGATGTTTCATAACTTCCTATGGAATAAGAAATTATTGCCGATTTGCATTTTTGCGGCCTTTTTCGTCGTACTGATAATCCCCTTTTTATCAGACTTGACGTTGTCGCCGGGGCCTTATAGAATAGTATAAACACTAGGGGTGCCGAAAGGCTGAGAACAAACCCTTGGAACCTGATCAGGTAGTTTCGTGACAGACCTGCGTAGGAAAGTGCCGATGACCTCCGATTATGGCCGCTTCTAGTGAAGCGGTTTTTTTATGGATGAAAGCAAATGACCCGACGAATCTATTTCGATAATGCCGCTACCAGCTTCCCCAAGCCCGAAGCCGTCCATCAGGCCATGAACCGGTATGCCCATGAGGTAGGGGCCTCCGCCGGCCGCGGCGCGTATCAGGAAGCCGTCGAATCCGGTGAGATTATCTACGAAACCCGTAAACGCATCGCCCGTCTGCTCAATGTCTCCCAGCCTAACCACATCATCATGACCTTCAACTGCACCGAC
>JAKQBU010000342.1 GCA_029573975.1 Planctomycetota bacterium | reverse complement strand
TCGGGCAGCGGGGTCAGACCGTTGAATTTTTCATAGAAGGTGCCCTGGTCGGCCCGGAGGCGGCCCATTTCGCCGCCGTCGCCGGGGGTGTCCCAGCTAACGCCGATGCGGGCCATGCCGCCCTCGCTGGTGCGGAAGAGGGCGATTTCGGTGCCGAAGGGATTTTTGTAGGCGTTGTTGGCCGGCATCAGGTGCGGGATCAGGCTGGGGATGCCCATGCAGGAGACCTGGGTGAAGGACCCGCCGGTGACGGCGACATAGTAACCGGTGGAGTGGGTGGGATACCACATAGGGGGCGTGCCGACTCGCCATTCCTTATAGGAATCCAGCGGGGTGGGGCAGTAGTGGAAATATTCCCCTTCCGTGTAGAGCACGCGGCCGAGGCTGCCGGCGTTATAATGCTGCCGCATAGCATAGACATCGTTGTGAAAGGCGGAGGTCTCGAACATCATGTAGTTGAAGCCGGAGCTTTTCACCTTGTCGAAGAGCCGGTCGGCGTCTTCCAGGGAGCCGTAAACCGCCGGTACGGCGACGGCGACGTGTTTGCCGTACTTGAGGGCTTCCAGGACATGGCGGGTGTGGCTGGGGGCGTCGGTGGCCACGAAAACCGCCTCGATCTGGTCGTTTTTGACCATTTCTTCCAGGGAGGGGTAGGTTTTCTCGCAGCGGCAGGCGCGGGCCAGACCGGCGCAGCGGTCGGGGATGAGGTCGGTTACGGCAACAACCTGCACGTTGGGATGATCCTGAAAGCTAAACTGCGCTCCGAATTGGCAGAGGCCGAAGCCGGCGATGCCTACGCGGATTTTGCGGTCGGAGGTCTGCTGCCATAGCTGGGAGGTGTCGGTATTGCTTTGGGTGTCGTCGAAGCCCTGGATGACTTTCTCTTCCGCTTTGGCTACCATACTGCTCATCCCCAAGGCGGCGGCGCCCAGGGTGCCGTTCAAAAAATTGCGTCGGGTAAGCTTCATAAGTTTCTCCCTTACAGATAATTACGTTTATTGTGTTTGGCTGCCAATTTAAGAGGCTGCCCTATACGAAACCGGGTTATTTTCATTTAAGGAATTATACCGTATGTTAAAATATGTTCAAGTATGAAATATTATTTCATCAATAAAAATTTGTAAAATCAGATGGAAGCCGCCAGCGTCAAAAGTTCTTCGTCCCCATGTTATTGGAGAGCGAGAGCGGTTTTAGGTCACTTTTGGCGGGTTCGCCATCGAAGGGTCTTTTTATTTTATTTCTTCCCAGAATTTTTCCTCGGCCTTTTGGAAATCGGCGAAGGTGGTTTCCAGTTCGGTGATCATGGACTGGATTTTGTCTTTGTCCATGGGGATCTGTTCGCCGGTTTTTTCGAGGAGGGCGCGGAGGCGGAGGGAGGTGCTGTCGAGGGTTTCAGCGGCGGAGGCGAAGTCGCCGGCGGAATCCATGAGGCCCTGGATGTGGAGTTCGCCTTTTTTGGGTTTGTAGAGGAGTTTCCAGGGGGCGCGGCGGACCTCGCGGCTGACGAGCTTGAGGTTGGCGCTGACTTCGGTGAGGTTGGCGACCATCCGGTCAAGGCCGTCGCGGTTGATGAGGAAGGTTTCCTTGGCGGCGGCGGCCAGGTCTTTCAAATCGGACAAAGTGGCTTTGGCGGTAGCCATGGCACTGTCGGTGTCATCGAGGGTAGTCTTGATTTTGGCAAGAATGTCGGGCAGGTTTTGTTCGAGCTGGCCGGTGGCATTTTTGAGGGAGTCAACGGTCTGGGTGATGCCGGGTTTGTTGGTGACGACCATATCCTGGATTTCCGCGATGCTGGTATTCAGCTTGTCCAGGGCGGTGTTGAGTCTGGCCACGGCGGCGTCCGGCTGGGCGGTGTCAAGCTGGCGGTTGATGTTCTGGGTGATGGTCTGGAGGCTTTCCATGATCTGGTGGAGCTTGGCCAGGAGGGATTGTTTTTCGGCATCGACGGTGACCTGCTGATTGATTTTGGCGGTGATGATTTTGAGGTTGGCGGCGGTGGCCAGAAGCTGGGCGATGAGGGAGTCGGCCTGGTCCGCGTTCAACTGATGCTTGAGATAGTTGAGAATGCTGTCGGGGACCTGGGTGTTGAATTCCCGTTTGATGGCGTCGATGGCATCGGCGATGCAGGCTTCGAGACGGCCTTCCCCATCGATGGTCTGGCCGTCCTGGACCAGGTCGCCGGCGGAACCGAGGTCTTTGATGCAGAGGACGGACTGGCCGCCGAGGAGATTGCTTTCGGGAGCGAGCAGACAATCGGTGCGCAGGGGATATTTTTCGGGGATTTGCATGGTGAAGTACACAAAGACCTTTTGGGCGGCGGGGTCCTGATTTTCGAGGGCCTGGATGTCGGTCCGGATGACCTGGCCGATTTTGGTGCCGCCCAGGAGGATGGGACTGTCCACGGCCAGACCTTTGAGGCCGGTTTTATAGGGCAGTTTGACGGTGATGTCCTTGGTTTTGAGGAAGAGGCTGGACCAGTCGGCCAGGGCGACGACGATGTAAACGGTCAGAATCAGGACGACCAGGACGGTTATGCCGACGACGAGTTCATTGCGATTTGTTTTTGCCATAGGTTATGTCTCAAGAAAGTCCCTTTTATCGGGATTCATATTTAGTACTTACCATGAGAATGTCTTCTTCGTAATCACTGTTTTCCTTGCGTTTGGTGATGGGACCGTCGGCGTCGCCACGGAGGAACTGGCGGATGAGGCGGTCTTTTTCGTCCGGGAGCTGATCGGGAGGGGTGTCGCGGAGGGTCTGGAAGAGCTGGCGGGAGCCGACTTTAAGGATGACGCCCTTGTCGAGCATGCACATGCGATCGGCAATGGTGAAGGCGGAATCCATTTCGTGGGTAACGACGACGCTGGTGACGTTGAGTTTTTTGGTCAGGTCGATGATGAGTTTGTCGATCTGGGCGCTGGTGACCGGGTCGAGGCCGGCGCTGGGTTCATCGTAGAAGAGGATTTGGGGGTCCAGGGCGATGGCGCGGGCGAGGCCGGCCCGTTTTTTCATGCCGCCGGAAAGCTGGGCGGGCATTTTGTCGGCGTGCTCGCGGAGGCCGACCAGTTCCAGCTTGATCTTGACCATGATTTCAATAGTGGTGCTGTCGAGGTTGGTGTGCTCGCGGAGAGGCAGGGCGACATTTTCGCCGATGGTCAGGGAATTGAAGAGGGCGCCGGACTGGAAGAGGATGCCAAAGCGTTTGCGGATTTCGTTGATCTGGTCTTCGGTCATGCGGGTAATGTCCTGGCCGAAGAGTTCGATGCTGCCTTCGTCGGGGGTGATGGAGCCGATCAGATGCCGCAGGAGGGTGCTTTTGCCGCAGCCGCTGCCGCCCATGATGACCATGATCTCGCCCTCGTTTACGTCCAGATGGATGCCCTGCAGGACTTTTTGGGCGCCGAAGCTTTTATTGAGATTTTGGATGCGAATGATGGGCATGGTCTTATTTGAATAAACCGTAGGAATAAAAGATGATGGTGAAGATGGCGGCGGAAACGATGATGGCGACGATGCAGTACACGACGGTGTTGGTGGTGGCCTTGCCGACGCCTTCGCTGCCCTGCCAGGGTTTGACGGTCAGGCCGAGGAAGCAGGCAATCAGGCCGATGAGCAGGCCGGAAACGGCGGCCTGGAACAGGCCCAAGACGAAACTGGTGATGTTGACGGCCAGTTTGGTGGTGTGGTAATAGACCTGGCCATCTAGTCCCAGGCTCAGGCCGGTCAGCAGGCCGCCGGCGACCATGACGACATCGGCGATGACGGTCAGGAGGACCATCATGATGACGGTGGCCAGCAGGCGGGGCAGAACGAGAAAGCGGATGGGATTGAGGGCCATGGATTCGAGGGCTTCGATTTCCTCGGCGGTGACCATCGTGCCCAGTTCGGCGGCGATGCTGGCGCCGGCGAAACCGCTGAGGACGATGGCGGTCATGAGGTGGCCGAGGATGCGGAAGGCGGCAATGGCGTTGATGGTGGCGACCTGGTCGGCCTGGCCGAATTCGTCGAGCTTAGGAAACATCTGCAGAGGCAGAATCATGCCGATGGCCAGGCTGACGAGGACGACGATGGGGACGGCCCGAACGCCGACCCGGACCATCTGGAAAATAAGGGCGTCGTGTTTGAGGCGGTTTTTGGAGGAGGTAAAGCCCTTGAGAATGAGGCAGAGGGTTTGGCAAAGCAGCAGGAACATTCCGCCGATCATGGCAAAAAAATCCCGGGTCAGGGTAATCAGCAGCCGGCCCGGCAGAGCCAGCAGGGCTATCGCCCAATGGGAACCGTCGGCCGGGGATGTCTTGGGTTGGGCATTCTGCATCAAGCCATGGCCTCCGCCTGGGTTTGGTAGATCTGGAAGATGGAATCGAGTTTGGAGATTTCAAAGATGCTGCGGACGCGGTTCTGCATACCGACCAGTTTGAGCTTGCCCTGATAGCGGCGGGAAAGCTGGAGGGCTTCGACGAGGGTTGCCAGGCCGGAGGAGTCCATGAAAGTGACTTCAGTCATGTTGATAATCAAGACCTGGGGCTTTTTCTGCAACGTTTCCAAAAGATGACCGCGGAGATCGGTGGCACAATGGAGATCGATATCCCCGGTGAGATCGAGAATCACCGTATTGCTATCGGAGGTTATGTTTTTTACTACGCTTCGCGGATTGGTATTGGGAGCACTCATATTCATTTCCTACATGGGATTATTTACAGAGGGTTTGGTTTTTGGGCAAATCCGTTTGATCCGAAGTAACGACAAATTTTTTCATGGTAAGCTGCATGCCGCCATCGGGCGGACAAGAATATTCGACCTGGTCCATGACGGATTGAATGATATGGACGCCCAGCCCGCCGGGGCGGATTTCATCGAGGTCCCGGCCCTTGATGGATTTGGGGTCCACCTGTCGGCCGAAATCGCGGATGGTGATTTCCAGCGCGGCGGGATGGAGGTCCTGGGCCGGGATGATCTGATACCGGATAATAATGGGTTTGGAGCAGGGGCCGCCGTAGCTGTGGCGAATCACGTTGGTGAGGGCTTCATCGACCGCCAGGGTAACGGAGTCGATGTCTTTGTCGGCCAGGCCGGCCAGTTCGTTGGCTTTGCGGACCGCGGAGCGGGCGACACACAGGAATTCGGGGTGGGCGGTGATTTCGATTTTAATCACTTCGACAGGCTGATTATTATTTTCCATCTTCATTCGTTCCTGATGCAGGGGGGGAAGAATTTTTTTCCAAAAGGAAGGCGCGCCATTTCTGGATGGCATCGGCGCGCTGCCGGGCATTGGCCTTGTAATCGAATCCGAGGTCGGTCCCGGTGATTTTTTTGAGGGCGCAGATGGCGAAGAACCGGACGGAGGTGTCCTGTTCCTGCAGGCGGTCCACCAGGAGAGGGACAGCCGATTCGAGCCGGTTATCGCCCGCCCATTTGATGGCCCGGACTTTCGTGTCGAGGTTGGGGCTTTCCAGATCGGAGAGGGCAGGGGCCGGCTGGGGCTGGGCGCAGCCGCCCGGCAAGCTGATCAGCAGCCAGCCAAGGGAACCAAATAAGAATAACCAATGAAAACGCATCACAAGCATCTTGCCTCGACAGTCAGGTTTTTTGCCAAAGAAGCAATTTCTGATTTCGCATCTACTATATCGTCTTTTTGGATGAACAACATAAGATATTACTTGGCATTTAGTTATAGCCGCATCTGCCAGATGGAGACTAATAAATTCCGAGACGAAAGTAAGCTGTACTATACCCGATTTCGGGCGAGGTTGGGAATGGGTTTTTGGCAATTTAGTGGAAAAAAAATCGAAAATATTTATAATTGAGAATAAGGCAGTTAATGCGGCAAGGAAGGCGAAGGTGAGTATCAATTATCGGCCAGCAGGAATCAAGGCTGAGATAGCGGATGCAGTTGGCCGCTATAAGTC
>JAKQBU010000340.1 GCA_029573975.1 Planctomycetota bacterium | reverse complement strand
CAGCATCAAAAATCTTCGATCCCTTATTCTTGGAAAGCCAGAGCCGTTTTTGGATGTCCATATCGACTTTTGACGGTTCCATCGATTATAGTGAAATAAATCCTATGACGTTGCATAAATACATCGTGATTTTATTTTTTTCTCAAATATAACCGGATTTTCGGAATTTATTTCAAAAAACAATTTTTTGTCAAGCAAAACGTTGAAAAAAAACAACAAATTATGGCTTCGTCGTTGATTTTGGTCATCATTAAACTTGACTTATTCTCAGTTAAATTGTATTTTTTTGTATATATTTACAGTATGCCGTATTGGTCGTTGAGCGGCCACAAAATCAAATTGCCGTAGTGAATCTATATAACTATTTATCTTGAAGAAACTTACAACCAGTGAACGCAAAACCAAAACAAAAAAAAATGCCAAGCCGATTATTGCAATTCGGTCAGCTTGGCAACAATCTCATTAAAAACATGCCGTTGGGGGTTATTACCTTTGATGTGAATCTTTCCATTACTGATTCCAATCAATATGCCCAAAATATTCTTCATCCCAATCCCAACATTGCAGAAGCCTTGACCGCCGGTTCTTCCTTGGAAAGCAAAATCGATTGGCATACGGCCCTGCGGGAAGCTTTAACTTCCACACAGCCTCTAACATTTGAGAATATTTCCTATTCGAAAAACGGGGCCAATTGCCTGCTCCAAATTATCTGTACCCCATTAAGCGAGGAAAAGACCGGCCATCAACTAGGGGGTATCCTGTTGATCGAAGACATTACCACCAAGATGGCCATGGAAAAAGATCTGGCTTCCGCCGAACGGCTGGCGGCGGTGGGAAAGCTGGCGGCCCGGGTCGCCCATGAACTGAATAATCCCCTGGACGGAATCCTGCGGTATTTGAATCTGGCCCTGCGGTTATCGGAGCAAAGTGAAAATCCCCAGGTATGCCATTATCTCCAGGAGTCGCGGAAGGGGCTGCTGCGCATGGTGCAGATCATCAGTGAGTTATTGGAGTTTTCCCGCAGCACCTACTCCTCGTTTGAGGATGCCGACATCAACAAAATTGTGGAAGATGCGGTGAAGGCGATGGACTCCCTGGCCGATACCAATCACGTTACGGTGATCCGCCATTACGCCGGGGATATGCCCAATATCCGCAGCGGGAATCTCTTTCAGGTATTTTGCAACTTAATCAAAAACTCCGTGGATGCCATGCCCGAGGGGGGGACGCTGGAAGTCACTACCCGCTGTGACTCGCACAGCGCGGTCATTGAGTTTGCCGATACGGGAACCGGAATCCCACAGCCGGTTTTGGGGAAGATCTTTGAGCCATTTTATACCACCAAACCGGCCGGCAAGGGAACCGGGCTGGGACTGGCCATTTGCAAGGATATCATCGAACGGTACAACGGCCAGATTGGGGTTGCCAACCGCCAGGAGACGGGCGCTGTTTTTACCATAACCATACCGCTGGAAATGACCAGCCGCTGCCGATAGACACCAGAAACAGGAGAGCCAAAAAGAATGGCCGTCAAAAAAATCTTGATTGTAGATGACGATTCCATCATTCGCGAGTCACTTTGTGAATTTCTCAAACTGGAAGGGTATCAATCGCGCGGGGCGGGCAGTTTTACCGAAGCGTTGAAGGAACTGGAAAAGCAGAATTTCAATCTCGTCATCACCGATGTCAATATGCCGGAGGTGGACGGCTTCGAATTGCTGCGGGTCATTCGCAAGCGGTATCCCGAACTGGTTACCATTGTGATTACCGGGTACGGCACCATCGAAAGTGCGGTGGAAGCCATCAAAATGGGGGCCTATGATTATCTGACCAAACCGATTGTGGATGATGAAATCCGCATGCTGGTCAGCCGGGCGCTGGACCAGCAGGCCCTGCTGGAAGAAAACCGCAATCTGAAGGATCAGTTGCGCAGCCGCTTCGGCCTGGAAAATATCGTGGGGCATGATTACAAAATGCTCAAAATCTTCGACCTGATCGAATCGGTAGCCGAAAGCAAGGCCACCGTTCTGATTACCGGGCAGAGCGGAACCGGCAAGAGCCTGATCGCCCGGGCCATTCATCACCGCTCGGACCGTATGGAGAAGCCCTTTGTCGAATTGAGCTGCGGGGCCATGCCGGAGACGCTGCTGGAAAGCGAACTGTTCGGCCATGTCAAAGGCTCCTTTACCGGGGCGACCGGCGATAAAAACGGAAAATTTCTGGCCGCCGACGGCGGGACGCTGTTTCTGGACGAAATCAATTCCGCCTCGCCCGCCCTGCAGATGAAGCTGCTGCGGGTTTTGCAGGAGCGGCAGTTTGAGCCGGTCGGCAGCAACGAAACCAAAACCGTCGATGTCCGGGTGATCCTGGCCACCAACAGCAATCTGCAGGAGGAAGTGAAAGCCGGCCGCTTTCGCGAGGATCTGTATTACCGCATCAACGTGGTCAACATCGAATTGCCGCCCCTGGCCCAGCGGAAAACCGATGTGCCGCTGCTGGCGGAAAAGTTCCTGGCCGCCATGTGCAAAACCCACGGGAAAGAAAAGACCGGCTTCACCGCCGAGGCGGTACAGTATCTGGAACGGTACCACTGGCCCGGCAATGTCCGCGAGCTGGAAAATGTGGTCGAACGGGGCGTAGTCCTGGGCAAAAACAGCCAGATTGGCAAGGAAGACCTGCCCCAGCATCTGCTCGATGCAGTCGATCAGCAGAAAACGGACGGCTTCAAGCAGCTCAGCCTGCGGGAAGCCCTGGAAGAACCCGAAAAGAAAATCCTGGAAGCCACCCTCCGCCAGCACAACTGGAACCGCCAGGTAACGGCAGACGTTCTCCAGATCAACCGCACCACCCTCTACAAAAAAATGAAATACTTCGGCCTGGAATCCGATCCCATGATGCAATCTTCACAGTCCACCTGATAGCCGCGGCCGGATCATCCACTCGCTTTGCCATCACAGCCTGAACCACATCAGCGGCAAGGTCGAAAACCATAGCGATAATCGGTACCTGTCGAGCTGCAATTAGTCTGGCCAGAAATCCCACAGCTACTCTCGCTGCTATCCCAGCCGCCGCCATATAAAATATAGGCAGTACTGGAATAAGCACTGCTGGTCCATTCCCAGACATTCCCGGACATATCGCACATTCCATAACCATACGGGCCGAAGCTGCCCACGACTGTGGTGCCGTAGGGATGGGTTGAATTATAATAATTCGCCAGAGAAGTGGTTATGCTCATACCACAACCATAGACAAAACTGCCGTCATAGTCTGCTACGGCCCTCCACTGCCACTGGTCTGGCAAATGATAACCGTAATAATTACAGAAGGCCATCGCTCCATACCAACTGACATACGTCACCGGATGATTCTCATAGCCGCTGTCCACACTGAACCGGCCATTGTAGTTGATCCGGGCTGCCCCGCCATTGGTCGCTCCGTTGTATGTGTACCCCCCGCCTGACAGCTTATAATACGTCGCAATATAATCTACCCCACGGTTGGCGCCATTGACTCCATACACCGTGGAACTATTGACATACACATCATGAGTAGCTAGTGCCGCGTTGAGAAAATGACAATACTGGGCATTGGTTATCTCGTATTTGCTCATCTGCCCGGAAAAGCTCTCATGGCCCGGAAATCCAGGATCGCTAATCGGGATCCAGACCATCCCATCCGGTTCCCTGGCCCCAAGAGAGATCACCAAATTTACGGCAGAACCAGGCTGAATAGTATAACCGGCTCCCGGGTCCGAACGGATCACCAAACCTGCCGGAACGGTGGCGTTGTACTGCTGGGTAGTGGTACCAACCTGCAGAGAAGCGGCCAGAATGGCATCTTCCGCCTCCGTCTGGGGCATACCAAGCATATAAGGAACGAAGACGGCCGCCCGGCAGACGCGAAAACCAACGGTTGGGGCTGTAGAGCCGGGGTCGGTATCGCATCGGGAGGAAACAGTACAATGACTTTCGTCTGAGTTCCAGCCGCCGCCGCGAATGACCCGGTTACTGCCATTCTCTATGGATGCGGTCCACTCCTGGACATTTCCCGCCAGATCACCCATGCCGTACCCATAGCAGCCAAACCTGCCCGCAGCCGTGGTACCCTGCGGGTGAAGGGAATCATAATAGTTCGCTTTATTATGACTGATACTGACGCCGCAGCCATAGATATAGCTGCCGTCATAATCTGCCGCCGCCTGCCACTGCCATTCCGTCGGCAGACCATAGCCGTAATAGTTGCAGAAAGCGGCAGCACCATACCAACTGACATGGGTAACCGGATGATTGCCCCAGTCAGCATCCACAGAAAACATCCCTTCACTGTAATGAATCCGGGTCGCCCCGCCATCGGTCGCTCCGTTGTCATTCAGCCCCGCCCCGGCCAGATCATAGTAGAGTTGCCCGACGAAGTCATCTCCGCTGTGGGAGCCGCCGGCGCCGAGAACCTGGGTTCCATCCACGCTAATATCACCGGTGGCCAGGGCATCATTGAGGAACCGGCAATACTGCCCGTTCGAGATTTCATATTTGCTCATCTGGCCGGTGAAGCCTTCCTGGTCGGGAACGCCGGGATCATCGACATAAATCCAGACAATCCCGCCCGATTCCATACCAAAATCAGAAGTAAGCCAGTTGTCGGCCAGTTCCATCAGATCTTCCAGCGTGACATAATAGTCGCGATTGATATCGCCCGTCTGATAGATGACCGCGTCGTTGAAATATAGATTGTACCACCACGGCCGGTCCCGCCAAGTGGCCCGGTACTGGCACACTGTGGTATTGTCGTAATCGGTGCACATCCACCAGGTGTTCAAAAACAGGGCATAATCGACAAAATCGACGGCCTGGTTGCCGTCCAGGTCGCAGGGATGATGCAGGCTCAGCGGACTCTCGCCGCAGGTATCGGCGGAAACCGCGCTGACCGTCCGGTGGAAATCGGTAAAATACAACAGGCCGTTGCCGGCGATCACCGGATAAGACATCGGGGTTTGCTGGGCCACAAAGCTGGAGCCGACCTGTCGTTCGATGATGTCGAAAATCTGACCTGTTTGGGTGTCGATGATACAGATCCGCTTGATGGGATCGGCGGCGCCGGAGGGGCTGCCAGCCAGGGCATAGAGAACGCCATTCTCAACCATCCCCAGCGAAAGCAGCACACTGTTGTTGTAAGGATACGAAAAAGTGCTGTTCAGGTTGATCTGCCATTTCATATTGTCGTTGGGATCAAAGGCTGTGATCGATGTGTTGGTCTGTCCCACATAGCGGCGGCCATCCATACCGCTTACCTCCATACCGGTAAACAAACCGGGGATGTTGTAGAAGATACCATTAAGGACCGAGGCCACCCGGCCTTCCTGGGGTTCGAGTACATAGATGGAGCTGTCCTCCCCAGCGGCATAGATACGGCCGGCAGCATCCACCGTCAGCGAGAAACCTTCACCCATGCCGAGGCGGGTGATCCATTTAAGGGTGCCGTAAGGATTGACGGCCCGAATATAGGAGTCATCGAAGCTGACGTAGATCGTGCCGTCGGGGCCGAGGGCGGGCGGATTCCAGGCCGAGAAGGTGTCCGGGTCATCCGGATCAAAGGGGCCGTAGGCCGGATCGCGCAGGTTGATGCTCCAGAGAACCGTACCGTCAGCCGGATTCAGCGCCAGCAGGTGGGTGTCGTCCTTGGGGTTCATATAGATCGTGCCATTCTCAGCCACTACCGGCGAGGTACAGATTCCGGCCCCACCCAGGGATTGGGTTTGCCACACAATCGACCCGTCACTGGGATTCAGGGCGTAGAGGACCGGGCGGAAGAGGCTGCCGATATAGATATTGCCATCCTGGCCGATGGCTGGGGAGACCTGCATCGCAACAGCCGTTTGGCTGGCGGTGGGAACCGTAAATCGCCATAATTCGCTGCCGTCAGCGCCCAGGGCGTAGAGAGTGCCGTCCTGGGAGCCAAAGAATACCTTGCCGTCGTCAGCCACCGCCGGCGAGCAGTACACAATCCCGCCGGTGTTATGCGTCCAGCGTAACTGCCCTTGTTTGTCCAGGGCATAGAGCTTGCCGTTTTTCGCCCCGAAATAGACGCTGCCGTCCGGCCCCACCGAGGGGGTCTCGATTAGCTCCGACCCGCTGTCAAACTGCCACACTTCCTCCCCATCGGCATTAACGGTATAGAGAATCCCGTCCTCGCAGACGATATGCAGATTATTGTCGGCCCCCACCACCAGCCCCGTCGTCACCGCCTCCGGTGTGTGATACTGCCATTGAATGCAGCCGACCTGCGGCCCGGCAAAATCCGCCAGCCCGCTCCGCTGCACATCATGCCCCTGCGTCTTCCAGAGGGCCTCCACCGGTGCCCCAGCCGCGTCGGGGTGAATCGTAAACGGCGTTTCCTGCTGCCCATAAACGATACCCGCCGGCTCTTCATACGCGGCAATGGCCACCAGGCACTGGTCGGAATTCGCATCCGGCACCGTCCACTGATAACTGCCGCTGTTGGCAATATCCTCGGCAATGGGCAGCCAGTCCGTCCCGCCATCCGTAGAATAGGTAAGATTGATACTGCTGGTTACATCCTGACTGTACCAGCGGATTTCATGTTCACTATCTGCAGCCCAAAGCTCACCTCCCTGAGGACAGGTAAGCATAATCAGGGGGGCAGGCTGCATTTCATAAGCACCTATATCA
>JAKQBU010000330.1 GCA_029573975.1 Planctomycetota bacterium | reverse complement strand
ATAGCAAACCGGTGTTCAGCGGCGGCCGAGAGATCACCGGATTTCAACCGGGGCCGGATGGGATTTGGCAGGTGCAGATACCCCAGGTCAAGGCCGGTCAGTGGTATTTCGAGCAGTTGTATGTGAACGACCATCGGGCTGTGCGGGCGCGAACACCCAACCAATTCTATTTTTACATGCTCGAATCTTCTGAAGAGCAGGCCGGTTCCGATACCCTCTATCGCCGAACTACCCAGGTCCGCCAGGGTGATCTGGATTCTTTACAGAATCTTGACGGCCAGACACTCCGGGATGTGATTCTTTATGTCTATAACAATTGGACGATCTCTCAGCGGCGTATCGAAAGTATTGATCCGCAGGTTCCTGCCATCGTCACCCTGGGAGAACCGCAAAAACCCTATGCCCCCTGGCGCACCAATACCATGTACCATCTGGAGAATTATCGGGCGGCACTGGACGCTCCCGGCGAATGGTTTCTGGACCGGGATGGTACACTCTATTACCACCCACTGCCCGGTGAAGATGTGGCCTCCGCGAAAGTTTATGCGCCGCTGGCGGAAAAATTCCTGCTGTTTCAGGGTGACCCGGCTGCCGGCAAATTGGTGGAATTCCTGACTATCCGGGACCTAAATTTTCAACATGCCGGTTATACTTTGCCGCCGCAGGGCTATGAGCCGTTCCAGGCGGCTTTCCCGGTAGAGGCGGCGGTAATGCTGAACGGCACCCATCACGTGGTGCTGGCGGATTGCGAGATTGCCCATATCGGCGGTTACAGCGTCTGGTTTCGCCGGGGCTGTCGCGACTGCCGCCTCGAACATAGCTATCTGCATGACCTGGGCGCCGGCGGTGTCCGGATCGGCGAAGGAGGAATCGCCGCCGAGGAACGGGAACAGACCAGCCATATCACGGTGGATAACAATATCATCCGATCCGGCGGCCTGATTCATGGCGAAGCGGTCGGCATCTGGATCGGCCAGAGCGGCGATAACCAGATCACGCATAATGAAGTCGCGGATTTATTTTACACGGGCCTCTCGGTCGGCTGGCGCTGGGGGTATGCCGAGAGCCTGGCCAAACGGAATATCATCCGCTTCAACCATGTCCATCACCTCGGCAAGGGCGTCCTTAGCGACATGGGCGGAATTTATACGCTGGGTCCCTCGGAAGGCACGGTGGTCAGCTATAATGTCTTTCACGACATCTACTCCTATTCCTACGGCGGCTGGGGACTTTATACCGATGAAGGCAGCAGCCATATCGTGATGGAGAACAATCTGGTCTATAACACCAAAACCGGCGGCTTTCATCAGCACTACGGCAGGGAAAATATCATTCGCAACAACATTTTCGCCTTCAGCATGGAAGGCCAGCTCCAGCGGACCCGGGTGGAAGAGCACCTGTCTTTTACCTTCGAAAATAATATCGTGTACTGGAAGGGCGGAACCTTGTTTGCCGGGAACTGGCAGGACAAAATCGTGATGCGGAATAATCTATACTGGGACGCCTCCGGCAATCCGGTTTCCTTCGCCGGCCTGACCCTCCCGCAGCGGCAGGAAAAGGGCCAGGACGCCGGCTCCATAACGGCCGATCCCGGCTTTATCGACCCGGCCCATTATGATTTCCGCTTCCAGGGCGATTCCCCCGCCTCACAGGTGGGATTCCAACCCTTCGATATTTCTCAGGCCGGCGTCTATGGCGAGCGGGATTGGATTCAATTAGCCGCGGAACTAACCTATCCCCCCGTGGAATTCGCCCCACCCCCGCCGCCCCTGGAAAAATGACATAGCAGTAGAAAAAATATCTCCATTCGGATATATTAAACGTATGTCAGAAAACAATACCGATACCCAATGCAAGCCTACTATTGATACTTTGTTGCCCAGCGACCTGCTGAGCGAGGAGGAGACGGTGATTTTTGCGCTGAAACCCTCGTTGTGGGCCATCGCCTTTTGCAGTTTTCGCACCGTGCTGGTTTCGATGTCGGTCATTTTGCTGACATTTTTATTAGAACCCTATCTGCCGTTGGGGGGGATGGCTGGTTATATTATATCTTTTTGCGGTATCGCGATGGTAGCCAGGGTGGGTTTTGCCTTTCTGCAGTGGCTCAGCCGCAGCTATGTCCTGACGGATAAGCGCGTTATTCGGATTCGCGGGGTTTTCACCATCGATATTTTTCAATGTTCGCTGCTCAAACTGCAGAACACCTTTTTGCAGTTAACCCTGCCCCAAAGAATTTTTGGTATCGGCAGCATAGCCTTTACCACCGCCGGGACCGGGGGGATTGAAGCGATCTGGCGGCATGTAAAAAACCCGCTGGAAATTCATCATCAACTGCTGCAAGCCATGAACCGGGCTTTGGAGACTTCCCCTACTACTTTATGAATTTCCGCCGGTATTGACCTGATGATGCCGGGCAAACATTACAGAGCAAATCACGCCTACCCCAATCCCCGCACAGCCGCTGAGAAAGTCCGTCCGGTCAAATCCCCGCCCCATTAAAAAATGGATGGTTTCGTCGAGGAGGGCATAGCTAAGCAGAACACAAAAGGAAAAAACCAGCAGGTTCCAGCTAAAAACAAAGTGCGGTTTACCTCCGGCGGTGCGCCACCAGAGAAGGGCCAGGATCAGATACCCCGCCAGAGAAAAAG
>JAKQBU010000307.1 GCA_029573975.1 Planctomycetota bacterium | reverse complement strand
ACCACGCCGGCCGCCGGGGTAACGGCTACCAGACCGGCCAGGACGCCACTGCCAAAGCCCAGGGCCGTCGCCTTGCCCTGGTGAAAGCCTTCGATCAGCATCCAGGTCATGGCTCCGGCGGCGGCGGCCGCCTGGGTGGCTGTCAAGGCCTGAGCGGTGAGCAGGGTGCAGGCGACGCTGCTGCCGGCGTTGAAACCGAACCAGCCCACCCACAGCAGTCCGGCGCCGATGATGGTCATCACCAAATTGCTCGGACGCATGGCCGTGCGGGGAAAGCCGCGCCGGGCGCCCAGATAGATGGCCGCCGCCAGGCCGCTGATGCCGGCGGAAATATGGACTACCGTGCCGCCGGCAAAATCAATCGCCCCGGCCGCTCCCATATTGAACAGAAATCCGTCAGACGCCCATACCCAGTGGCACAGCGGGTTATAGACCAGCAGGCCCCAGATCGCGATAAACACACAGTAGCCGCGAAAATTCACCCGCTCGGCAAACGCCCCGGCAATCAGGGCCGGGGTAATGATGGCGAATTTCCCCTGGAACATGGCAAAGACATATTCCGGCACACCACTACCCAGAATGGTGGTATCTATCCCGCGCAGAAACAGCAGGCTGGAATCCCAGCCGATCCATCCGCCCAGAACATTTTTGCCAAAGCACATCGCGTAGCCGCAGATCACCCAGAGCACACTCATAATGGCCATCGCCGCAAAGCTATGCATCATGGTCCCCAGCACATTCTTGGTCCGCACCAGCCCGCCATAGAACATGGCCAGTCCCGGAATCATCAGCAGCACCAGGGCGGTCGAAGTGAGCATCCAGGCAGTAGCCCCGGAATCCACAAACGGAGCATCCGCGGCCCCTGCCATGCGCGGAAACAGGAATATCAGTCCGCCAATCATCCACCAGCCGATCTGCCTTTTTCGCATTTTGAACATCGCGCCTTCCTTGCAACTTTTCCTGTACGTTTTTTACAAAAACAAACACAGGCTTTAGTAAATTCAAAAGCTGTGCCAAAAAAATAAAAAAAACAGAAAATTTGTATCTTACTATATCATAGATACTTACGATTAAAAAACTCCGCACCTTCGACAGGCAATGTTTTTATAAATACTACAATTTTGTTATTTTTAGTATATTTTCATACCTTTATGTAGGAATACCCCCCCAAGCCATTGTGCCGGCTTGCAGCCCTAACCCGCATTTCTCACGGACTTTCGATTTTTCAGCGGCCTTTTTGCCCGCCTTCTTCGTTCTCGTCGCTATCTGTCCTCAACCTATATATGTATAGGCCTGCGGAAGATAGCTCCTGCGGCCTCGAAGGCGGCCAAACATTCGCGCTGAAAACAGACGGTCGAGGTTGACGATTCCCAAAATAGCACATAAGACGTAGTGAATCATTGGAGTTATCAATATATTCGTCAAAACCCCGTGAGAAATGCGGGTTAACCGGCACAACGGTCCTGGATATTTTAAGCAAATTAGCTACCCAATGGCATCACGGCCTTTTTCCCCGGTGCGGATGCGAATACATTCGGGCAGGTCCAGGATAAAAATTTTTCCATCGCCGATGTTTCCGGTCCGGGCGCCGGCGATAATGGCATCCACGGTCGGCTGGACGAAATTGTCATTGACGGCGATTTCCAGACGCACTTTCTTGAGCAGATTCACTTCCATAGCGACGCCGCGGTAGGATTCATGAAAACCTTTCTGCTGGCCGCAGCCCAGGGCATTGGTCACGGACATCTTGAAGACCTCGGCCTTATAGAGGGTTTGTTTGACATCGGTTAGTTTGTCCGGTTGAATATAGGCAATAATCAGCTTCATAAAAATCATTCTCCTGAAAAATATTTCGTAGGTTTTATTGATTCGTGAACACCTGGAACCCGTAGTAGGCTTCGTTGCCATGTTCGCCGATATCCAGACCCCGCAGTTCTTCTTCCCGCGATACGCGGATGCCCATGAGTTTCTTCAGCAGGAACCAACTCAGCAGCGAAAGGGAGAAGACAAACAGCCCTACCGTACCGACGGCGGCCAACTGGGACTTCAGGAGGGTCATACCGCCACCAAAAAACAGGCCGTCGCCGG
>JAKQBU010000290.1 GCA_029573975.1 Planctomycetota bacterium | reverse complement strand
CCGGGCCCAATCCAGGCCATACATCACCAAAGGCAGGGCAATCGCCAGCAGCAGAGCCGCCGTCAGACTGTATTTCAGCTTCAGCAGGCTGCGCGATTTCTTTCGCCGGGCGGCGGAAGGTAAAATCGTTTCAAACAGATTCAAGGTGCCGGTATCGGCATCCAGGGCCATCATCGCCAGCCCCAGCGGCGCCAGCCAGAGAGATACATCGAGCGATTCCGCCCCTTTCCAATGGTGCAGATGTTCCGCGGAAAACGAAAGGCATTTCACGTTCAACCCCGACCGGGCCAGTTCCGTGACCGCCTCCGGCGACGGCCAGCCATCATAAGGCAGGATATAAACCGGATACTCCTTCTGATTCTGCAGGCCAAAGGTTTTTAATGCGCTGTATAATGTCTGGCGAACGGATTCAAGATGGGCTTCAGAGGGGTGATCCGTAGTTTGCACCGGCCCGGCATCCCTGTCCGACGTCAACACGCCGGCTACCAGATGGTGCTGAACCTGATAAATCTGTATATGCTGCCGGGCGGGACAGACCAGCAGATACTCCGGTTCCAGGCCCGGATGAAGGGCCTGGCAGGCCTTGACCACCGCTTCGCTTTCCAGGGCGATTTTATCCGGATTCCATTCTTCCAGCGGACGGAAAAAATTGGCCAAAGATTCCGTACGGGACGCCGCCAGCGTAACCGGAAGTTTGCCATTTTGCGAGTGGCCTGCCCGCCAGGTGAGCGTCATCTGGTCCACCGGCAGCGGCAATACCTCTTCGGCCTGCAGCCGGACCAGGGCATCTAACTCCTCTCCGGCCACGGTCGGAACCCGCAACGGATAAAAGGCGGTCCGGCGGGATTCATATCCGAAGACATAATGAATCCGCCGACCTTCTTGGATATCGGGAAGATGGACGGCCGATGTTACCTGTCGGCAAAAATCCCCCATCGAAAGCCCCGCCGCCCCGGCGGAATGGGTATAATGAACTTCGCAGCCGGCCCCCCTTTTCGACAAAACGGCGGCTTTGTATTCTTTTTCCTGTTCAATAATGGCTATCACTATCTGATTCAATGATTTTCTCCCTGGCGCCAATAGAGAATCGCGGCGGGACTTGGCCTTCGATCCACAATGGCATCCACCTGATGAATGGCCCGGGTCCGCTGGCTAAGAACCATCGTATGCACCTCAAAAACACTGGAACGGGTGGTTACCTGATCGGCGATCTTTTTAAAAGTATTGACCGTCAATCCTTTTACTTTCAGTAATTCGCCGATATCGCTCAAACCGGCGGCAGCACTTTGCCGGTACTGGATGATGCTGTCCGCCAGAGTATGGTCCCCTTCCAGCAGAGCCGCCAGTACCGCATGGGAAGCGGTATTGACGTTAACCCGGCCCGGCAGGGTCTCTTCCCCAGCAACCGTGATTTTATCGGCGATATCCGCAAAGGTCTGCAAATCCAGCGGCTGGGCCTGATCGGGATTGTCCGGCTGGTCCTTGTCGGGCTCCTTTTTGCTGTTCTCGTCGATCAAATCCGCGATACTTTTATAGTTGTCCTTGCGATTATCCACGATCCATTTGGCCTGGGATTTGGTGAGAGATAATCCGCCGGTCAGCCGGTTCTCATCCGCCGTATTGATGTTGACCCGGTCATTCCCGCCGGCATCCTGATCCCGGTCGTAGGAATAGCAGGTCAGATACGCAAACAGACCCTGCCGGGAGTTTTCTTCCTCCTTTGCCGGCCTTTCGTTTTTCTGGTTGCCGGGATATAACCAGGTATTCCGCTTCAGGACGGCCTGCCGTTCATATTGCTGCCCCCAGAATATCTCCGGGGTAACGCCTTTGACCAGCAGCAGCTCGCACACCGTTTTAAAATCCCCGTTGCGGATCTGGTAGCCGATATCCAGATTGAGATAATACCCCCGTTCTCCGCCGCCGGTACCGGGGTCATCATCCTTGTCCCGCCAGTCCAGAAGGGAGGCGGCGATCTCCTCCGTCATGCCCGGCAGTTCCACAAGCTGGGCCTTGGTTGCGGTATTCAGATTCAGTTTGGCGGCCTCGTCTTTTATCTCCACAAAGGCCGTGCAGCCATCCAGTTGGATCCCCTGCAACTCCGTGCCGCTATCCTCCGTATCACCGGCAATCGGATCCGTCCAGGTATCACTCAGGGTATCGTTCTCCGTATCATCGTCCTTGAGGATAGCAATCGCCTTTTCCACACCGGCCCGCAAGGCCCATTTGGCCCGTACTTGCTCGGCGGCGTTCAGCGACACGCGGGAATCTAGACGCACCGTTCTGCCGGCCACCGTGACAATCACAATCAGAATCACCACCAGCCACAGCACCGCCACCAGCGCCAGCCCCCGCGACTGAATGTAACTGTTTCGATTGCGGTTTGTCATGTTCCTCTCACGGATTCTTTACCGATGGCTCCTGTTTGGCCGTTGGCGCCGGGGCCGCCGCGGGCAATCGCGGGAAATAAACCAGAAACGAATGAGATATCACTTTTTTTTCTTCCGGCAGGCCGGCAGTCAAGGTCACTTCGATGGCGGCGGGAATCTTTTGCCGTTCCTGGCTCCACCGGGTTTCCCAGGTGTCCGCATCCTGATCATAATAGCGAGCCTCAAAAGCAAGGATATGATCGGCGATGGGCATCAGAACCCCGCCGGCGGTATCTTTTTCCAGAGGATAGGGGTCCAGTCGCCGCATGAAAACCGGCCGCGAACCGTCCGACTGGAGAAAATATTCCACTTCATAAACATCCCCTTCCGGCCGGCCGGGCCGGGCCGCCGCGGTATGGACCGCGTAAAAAATCAAATCGCTGTTCGATCCCAATTCCCCCGCATTCACATCGCCGATGAATTTGATGGAATTCTGATCCTGGTCCCGGTACAGGTTCAGCAGATCGGCCCGAATCCGGTCGGCGGCGAAACGAAGCTCACCCATGGCGGCCAGATGATGGTCCACCTTTTCCCGGCTGGCGGTGATCGCATGCAGGGCACCGACGGCGGTGAAGGCAATCAGAGCGGTGATCACCGTCGCGGCCAGAATCTCAACCAGGGTAAAACCGTTCGTTCGCATATTCTATTTATCCGGATTCCTGTTTTGCTGATTTTGCTGATTTTCCGTATTCTGCTGGGTATCTTCCGGCAGGCGGCTGCGGCCCTGGCCATCGAACATGGCACAGGCGGAAATCGTATGCCAGGTATGGTCCAGGCGCCATTGGATTCGCATCGTGACCCGATAAAGATAGTCGTCCGGCTCCGACTGAATGTCCGCCTGCCAGCGATACCGCGGCTGCTCCTCCCGATCCAGGCCCGGTATTTCGCCTTCGGTGATCCCCTCATTCACAAATTCGTCAATTCCCATCATGTCGATCAGGGTCAACTGGCGGTCCAGCACCTGCCAGGCCTGCTCATATTCCTGATTGAAGCGAGTGCGGGACAGGCAGCGGCTGCTGAGGCCGGCCAGCGTCATGACCGCCCCACTGAGGATCACGCCGGCGACCAGGGCCTCCACCAGGGTAAAACCGTATTGTCGTTTCCGCTTACTCATGGCTGATCCAAATCCACAATGTCACGGGCAAATTCATCCGGCGAACCAAAATCCAGTTTCGCCTTTCCCGTCGCCGCCGCTACCTGGAGGGTATAGCGGGTTTTTCCGTTGCTGATAACAATTCCTGCCGAATCCGCTGACCCATTGGCATAAAAACGAATCGCATCCCCATTCGCATCCTGGGTAAAATCCATTTCCTGGCGATTTATCGGCACCACACTGATTTTCTCAAATTGGACCGTCTCCGGCAGCGAAACCGGCTTACTGTACTGATTTTGAATGACTTTTACCACCGGGTCCGGACTCTGCACATCATACTCATCGTAGCTCAACCAATATTTCCCCTGGTTCCGGTCGAATTGCATTCTACAGGAACGCTGGTTTTCGACCGCGAAAAGACGGGCATACCCCGCCGTCAGCAGCATCTGCCGACCGGCCTGCTCGATCACCCTGTTTTGATAGGTTCCCAGATACAAACCGCCCGCTGCCCCGGAAATCACAACTATCACCGCTACCACCATCAGCAATTCGATCAGCGTAAAAGCGGACCGGTGGGGCGGAGCCGCAAACAGAAACCATTCTTTTTTACCATGCGATTTCATTGGGATTAATCGTTCACGATATCCTCATTATCCCCCTCGCCGCCTTCCAGTCCGTCGGCGCCCAGGCAAACCAAATCATAGCTCCCCTCGTGGATCACACCCGGTTCAACATACACGTAAGGGCGAGACCAGGGATCCATCAACTGCCGCTTGCGGATATACGGCTCCACCCACTTGCCCTCCTCCAAATCCGAAGGTTCGACAAGCAGTTCATCCAGATTGGCCGGCAACCGGCCGCAGTCCAAAAGAAACCGGCTGATCGATTCTTCAATCACCGCCATCTGGCTGGCCGCCAGATCCCGCTTGGTTTTGGTCAGGCCTTTGAAAAATTTCGGGGCGACAAATACCGCCAGCAGCGAAATAATCAAAACCACCACCAGCAGTTCCACCATCGTAAATCCTTTTTTGTTGTGTTTATCTTTCATATCGGTTCCTTTTTTGGTTAGATCTCGTTCTGTTATATACTTCCAGCCCCCAATTCCATCATTACCACCGGCAGCAAAATGGCCGCGATCAGGCAGCCGATAACCACTGCCAGCAGCACCACCAGCATCGCCGGCAGAATCGACATAAAGCGGTTAATGGCGTTATCCGCCTGTTCGTCGAAGGTGTCCGCGGCCCCCAGCAACAGTTCATCCAGCTTGCCGGTCTGTTCCCCCACCGATACAATCTGCACCAGCAGCGGCGGGAAATAGCCGGATTCCCCCAGCGGTTTCGCCAGCGACTCCCCGGTCTTTACCAGGCCGGCGACCCGGTCGATTTCCCGGCCCAGCCGTTCGTTGCCCAGTGTATCCCGAACCACATGGAGCGACTCCAGTATCGCAATCCCCCCGCTGCTCAAGGCCCCCAGCATCCGGGTGAACCGCCCTACCGCCAGGGTCTTAAATACCGACCCAAAGACCGGCAGCTTCAATTTCATACTGTCCCAGTGCCATCGGCCCTGGGCGGTATGAATCCATCGGTGCAGCAGATATGCCCCGGCCATCCCCGCCAGGGCCACGATCCAGCCGAAACCGGCGATAAAATCGCTCAATCCCAACAGGATGCGCGTAGGCAGCGGCAGGGCCACGCCGCTTTCCTGGACCACCCCCACAATTCGGGGCAGAATCCAGGTGATAACGACAAGAATTGAAACCAGGCCGATCCCCAGCACAAAAAGCGGATAGGCGGAGGCGTTGCGGATATTCGATTTAATCTGCTCTTCCCGTTTGAGCAATTGCGAAAGTTGTGCGGTCGTGTTTTCCAGAATGCCGCCGGTTTCCCCCACGCGGATCATCGCCAGATAGAGCGGCCGGAATATCCGGGGATACCGGCCCATCGTATCGGATAGCGATTCGCCCGAACTCACCCCGTGAATCAGGTCCTCCAGCAATTCCCGCAAGGCATTTTTGCCGGATTGTTTCCGTATAATTCCCAGGCAATCCAAGAGTGGCAACCCCGCCCGCAAAGCAGCACTTAGCTGGGTAGTAAAGGCCAGGACATCCCTGCTGCTGATCCGCCCACCAAAAGGCATAAACGATCCGGCACTGTGAAGCGAGCCTGATACCCGGACCGCAGACAGAGGCCCGGATTCATTCTTCTCCGCCAGCCGGGTGGCAAAATGTCCCCGCTCCTTCAAAT
>JAKQBU010000262.1 GCA_029573975.1 Planctomycetota bacterium | reverse complement strand
TCACGCATATGGCCGCGACTCCACCAATTCCTCGAACAAATCCCGCCACTGCGGATTAACCTTCTCTATCAGCTCCAGCTTCCACTGCCGTTTCCACCTCTTCATCTGCTTTTCCCGGTTAATTGCATCAGCCGCATGGCGATACCGCTCATAATACACCAGCCGCTTGACTCCGTACTTTGCCGTAAAACCCTCATTCTGCTGCTTCTTATGCTGATCAGCCCGCTTGAGCAGATTATTGGTCATCCCGATATACAACGTCCCATTCCGCTGACTGGCCAGCATATAAACAAAATACTCCCGCGCCGCCATCCTACTTCCTCCTATATACTGCCCCGTTTACCATTCCATCGTCCGTTGGTCATTCCTGCGAAAGCAGGAATCCAGCATAAAACTCCCATCGCCGCAGGCGATACCTTTTGCTATACTCACTGCCGTTATCATTCCTGTTCCAATCACCATTCCATCGTTCGTTGGTCATTCCTGCGAAAGCAGGAATCCAGCATTAAAACACCATCGCCGCAGGCGATACCTTTTGCCAAACTCACTTCCTCCATCATTTCTGTTCCTATTTCCATTCCACCGTCCGTTGGTCATTCCTGCGAAAGCAGGAATCCAGGTTTCTCTTCACTTTCTCCTCTTCTCTCACCTCGGATTCCCCTGATAATACGCCCTCTCCTTCGCCCTGTCATAAACCACCACCGTCCTTCCGCCATCCCGCTCTAGTTCCTTATAGTATAACCCCGCCTCTACAGTTGCCGTATCCGGCTCCTCCTGCACTACCTCACTCTGCCCCTTGACCCTGTCCTTACGCTGATTGTACCGTTCGACCACGACCGGGCTTGTAATCTCCGCCACCTCCCACCCTTTCCCTTTCACCCATTCCAGAAAATCCCCTTCCGGAATAGTAAACTCATAGGCCGTATAATTATAACTGATATAATACGATACCTTGCTAGCCGTCTCAGGCAGCCAATCCACACGTTCCACCCCCTCGCCAAAATCGATTATCTCCCCGCGATAGTGACCATAGACCCCGCCCAATACCAGCGGCACTAGGAACACCGCAAAAAAGATCTCCGTAATGATTCTCCTGCCCAGCAATCCTGCTAAAACCACGCCTTCCGCCCCCGCCCGCCTGATCTTCCTATACCACCGCATCATCAAAACCCCGCAAAAAACAAAATACGCCGCTACTCCCAGAAAAATCCCGCCAAAGTGAATGACAAAATCAAGAAAAACTTCCCGGTTGAACGGTTTATCCTGTATTACTTCCGGCAGGTTAGCCGCTAAACCCAAAATCGCCAGCCCCGCCAATACAAAATACATTACATACACCCAGCAAGCCGACTCGCTTCTATACCGGAAGACCGCATTGAATTGACCATACGCCACTGCCATCACCCCCGGCAGTATCACGAAAGACCCCATCATGGCAAATGGATTCCACCAGTAGAAAAGAGTGCCACCCAAAAAGAAGGTCAACACCCACCACAACACAATACTCACCACGCTGCTGGCCACCAATAACCACCCCCGCCGCAAAACCACCTGCCCCCCGCCCGCCTCCACCATATCCATTTCCTTACCCTTTCCCATTCTTAGTATCATCCAATCACCTAATCTCTTACATCAGACCCGTTCCTTAAATACCAGTTATCTATTCAGCACTCTAGCGTAATTATTCCTCTCGACAAATATTACTTTGCGATTGTAGATTCCATTGGGTAGGCATTTTAGTTTCCGGATCCTTCATAGTAAAACCAGCAAACTCCAAGGGTATTTGTTCTTTATACCCATCAGCAGTGTAACGAATAAGCTTCCAATCTTTAGGAGTATATGCTAATCCGCTGAGTTGCCATACCATACCATCAGCGTGAACAATCCATACTGCATCAACTCCCTCATGAAGCGGATTGCCAGGTGGGCACATAAGTACCCTATTTACATAAACAGTCACATCTTCGGTGGGCATATTTGCCTTGAAAATCTTATTAACTGGCATAGGATGACCAAAGCATCCTGCAAATACAAAAATACTCATCAATAACACTATTTTAAATTTCACCGTTTGACAGACGATTCCAAACTTTGTCATATTTACCTCCAAAACGTCTAATTTATGACAGATCACATATGCCTTTTCTTTCCGACGATATCTATGTTTGTTACATAATCCATACTGTACCCATCCCGTTTACCCGGTATCATTCATTACCCAACATTTCTTACGTGAACCGCTCATTATCCTCACTACTATACCCCCTCACCCCCCGCCCGTCAACCATTTCTGTTCCTATTTCCATTCCCGCGCCCGTTGGTCATTCCTGCGCAAGCAGGAATCCAGGTTTCTCACCTCCGTATTGTCTATCGCAGCGACTAATAGGAGCGTCTGCTTGCCACCCAACTTCGCGTCGCAGTGGTGCGGGCTATGCCTGCTCCCTTCCTTCCCTTTTGTTTAATTAATTTTTAATTTTTATCTGTCATTTTGATATTTGATTTTTGATATTTGATTTCCCCTTTTCCTCTTCCATACTTCGGATAGTACACATCGCAACACCCTCCCAAATGCTGAATCATCACCACATCCGGCCGCAAATCCTCCAGCAGATCATCATGGCTCGTCGCCACCACAAACGTCGTCCCGAACCGGTCCGCGCACCGCCTCACATTATGCGCCACCACCGCCGCCGTCACCCGGTCCAGCGTCGCGCAAAACTCATCGATGCAGATCACCTCCGCCCGCCGCGCCATCGCCAGCGCCAGCCGCAGCCGGTACAACTGCCCGTCGCTCAGCTCCTCCGCACAGCTCAGCAGCGCCGGCGCCTCGCTCAGCCCCGCCAGGCTCAGCCAATACAGCGACTCCCGCAGCTCCCCCGCCCAGCAATCCACCACCGCCTTCCCCCGCGGCACCTCCTGCTCCCGCAAATCCACCGCCCCCGCCATCCGCTCCCGCAGCAGCCGCAGCACCGACGACTTCCCCGCCCCGCTGCCCCCCGTAATATACACCACCTGTCCCCGCTCGATCCGCACCTCCACCCGCCTCACCACCTGCCGCTTCCGCTCCGCCGTCGCCAGCCCGAACATCCCCGCCGCCGCCGTCACCTTCGCCGACAACTCCGCCTTCCCCTCATACTCCCGCTCCAACACATACCGCACCATACCCATCTCCTTATCTTGTCCCATATTATAGGGTGGGTTCTTAACCCACCATTCCCTGCCACCACAATCGTGCCGCAATGGTGTGGCACCTTTCTGCCACAGGCAGAGAGGTGTTCTTCTATCCGCCGTTACCGCCTATGTCACTCACATACCATTCCATCGTCCGATGGTCTTTCCGTAGGGTGTGCGATTCCGGTATTCCCCGGAATTGCACACGCGGTTCTTATATCGTCCCTATATACTATTTCATCCGCCGATTATTATTCACGATACAAATACCTTTCCATCGCCCGTCGGTCATTCCTGCGAAAGCAGGAATCCAGGTTTCTCACCTCCGTATTGTCTATCGCAGCGCCCAACGGAAGCGTCATATTTCCACTTGCGCCCGCGTCGGAGTTGTCCAGGCTCTGCTTGGGTCATTCCCGCGCAGGCAGGAATCCTTCATCTCCTTTTCTTTTTGATAATTATTTTGTTATCTTTGTTGACGGAAACGCCAAAAGTCGATATCGACATCCAAAAACTCACTCTGGCTCTCCAATTACAAGGGGACGACGAGCTTTTGACACTAGCGTCTTTGTTGTCTTTTGTTCAAATGTTTTTTTTATTTTTCCCTCGGATCTTCCCCATCATCCTCCGCACCGCAATCTCGCTCAGCCCCCGCCGCCCCGCAATCCGCCGGTACCCCAGCCCCAGCAGAAAATGATCATACGCCACCTCCCGCTCCGTCACGCTGAATGCCCCCTCCCGCCGCTTCACCGCCTCATACTCCCGCCCGGTAAGCTCCCGACACAGCCGCCTCACCCGCCGCGCCAGCACCCGCCGGTCCAACCCGCTCACCCCAGCCATCTGCACAAAACTCGCCCTTTTCACCAGGTACATCTCCACCCATAGCCGCTCCTCCTCCCGCAGCCACCCCAGCCGGCTCACCACCTTCTCCACCGCCTCCTCCCGCTCTCCACGCCGATCCTGCTCCGCCGCCAACTTCGCCAACCACATAACCATCGCTTTTCCCCCCTATTCCAGAGGTAAACTTTAATAATTTTTATAATATATGTTATATATACACCTAACTTATACCTATATTTTACTACATATTTACCAATAGTCAAATTTTTATTGCCTATTTTTCAAAATATTTTTAAAATTGGTTGCCTGACAAACATTTATGGCATATATTTAATTTAGTTACTATTTTTAAATGTCTCGGCTGCAGGCCGATTCCTTATTTTTGCTATTTGATTTTTTTTGCATGAGGTGTACTATGTCACTTGGCCAGGTCATTCGTAAACAACGCGAAAAACTAGACTTAACCCTCGACGAAACCAGCCGCCGCACCGGCTACAGCAAACCCTACCTCTCCACCATCGAAACCGGCCGCACCAAAAATCCCCCCGCCGACGACCTCCTGGTCAAACTCGAACAACTCCTCCAGTTCGAACCCGGCTTCCTCCTCCACGTCGCCCATATGGAAAAACTCCCCGCCGACGTCCGCCAGGCCTTCGAGGAATCCCGCGCCGAAAATGAGCAATGGCGGTCACTTATACAGCATATGCTCGACGCCGGTACCACCCTCCCCGACACCATCCCGGCCCGCAAATTCCAGAACCTCCTCAGTAAATCCCGCAAAAATGTCGAACAAATCAACTCCGCCGGCAAACTCGTCCCCGTCATCAACAACGTCTCCGCAGGCTACCCCGTGGACTACGACGACAAAGGCTATCCCCCGGGCGGCGCCGACGAATACGTCCGCTGTCCCGACCTCCACGACCCCAACGCCTTCGCCGTCCGCGTCATCGGCGACTCCATGGAACCCCGGTACCACCAGGGAGATATCATCATCTTCTCCCCTGCCCTGGCGGTCTCCAGCGGCGACGACTGCTTCGTCCGCATGACCGATCCCCACGAAACCACCTTCAAACAAGTCTTCTTCGAACCCGACCAGCCCACTATCCGCCTCCAGCCGCGCAACCACAAATACCCCCCCCTCATCCTCCCCCGCGAACGCATCAACGGCCTCTGGCGCGCCGCCATCCGCTACGAACACCTTACCGAATAAACAGTTTTACCTACCAGGCTGCCCATTGCCTCGTAAGGATCTCTCGCCATTTCAATAAGATCTGCCCTTTTCATCGGCCACTACCTAGCCATAATCAATTTCCGGGATGGAACGGTTTTTACGAGGACGTTTTCCGTTTGGGCCAGAATTGCAGGAGAACAATCCCTAATTCGTAGAGGAGATACATCGGTACCGCCAAAGCAACCTGAGAGATGACATCGGGTCCGGGGGTCAGCAGGGCCGCAGCAATAACGATGGCAAAAAGGGCATATTTTCGGATTTTCCGAAAGGTTTTGATTTCCACAATATGCAGTTGACCCAGGAGAAGCACAACCAGAGGCATCTGGAAGGACAGGCCGAAGGCGACCGCCAGCAGCAGGATGAAAGAAACATACTTTTGCAGGGTGATCATGGGCTTAATCAGAGGCGGCTCTTCCGGACGGCCAGACGCCGCTGGAGGAGACGGGGGATTGGCGGAGGCATCGGGACTCTGTGCCGGAGACTGGTGAGCAGGGGTTCCTTCTGCTTCTTCCTGAAAAAGAAACGAATGCGTAGTATCGGGCGTGGAAAATTTATAACAGAATTTTATGAAGAAATTACAGGTCAGCGGGGCGACAATCCAGATTAAAAATATCCCGCCCAGCACAAATAAGGCAGCGGAAAACGGGACAAAAATATGCACATAACGTTTTTCGTGGGGGTAGAGGCCCGCGGCGACAAAACCCCAAAGCTGATAGAAAATCCAGGGGGAGGTAATAAAAATACCGGCATAGATACAGACTTTGATATAAGTCAAAAAGGCTTCGGGCAGAGACATAATGTAAAGCCGGGTATCGAGGCCCGATTCTTGTAAGGCAATCAGCAGCGGCTGGGAAAGATAGCCGATAATTTCCTGCCCAAAAAAAAGACAAAACGAAAAGCCCACCAGCAAACCGCAAAGGGCCTTAATAAGACGGGAGCGCAATTCCTCCAGATGGTCTCCGAAGGACATGCGGGTGTTTTCCAGTAAATGGTTTTCCTTATCTGTCATATCCGCCTCTATGATAAGATAGTTGCAAAAATATGCAAGATTACAATTCCCGAACGTTCACCGAAAATCGTTCTTGCATTTGCTTCCACGATTGGCTTTGGGTCAGGCCCGCGGCATGGGCGGCAGCCGCCTGCAGGGCCGGCGGCAGGGCATCCGGGATCTTCCGGTGTTCGGCAAGCCCTTTAAGAAAACCGGCCAGTAAATAATCCCCGCAGCCAACCGTGGAAATGACGGTTCGCGGAGGATGGGTGCACCAGGCCTGGAAAGCAAAATCGCGGGAGAGCAAGAGTACGCCTTGAGAGCCCCGGCTGATCAGAATCATGTCCGCCAGCGGAAGTAGCGTTTTACCGGCTCGGAGTAAGGGGCCGACCTGGTTCGGGATTTTTTCCCCGACCAGTTCGGAAAGCTCCTCCACATTGGGTTTGATGAGAAAGTTACCTCCCTGCTGCAAAATCTTTCGAAGGGTGGGGCCGGAGGAATCAAGGATGATTCTGGCACGGGCTTTTCGGCAGTTCTGGATAAGGGGGAGAATATGCCGCATCAGAACCGGCGGGGGCAGTGAACCGGCGAAGACACAGAAATCGCCGGGCTGCACAAGGCGGTCCAAATCGCCGCGCAGCTTTTTCAGGGCGGCAGGAGTTGCCAGCTCGCTTTGGGCCCGCAGATGAATTTCCCGTTTATTCCCCGTGTCGATTAACGTAATATTCTGGCGGGTTTTCCCCGGCACCGCGGTACATTTCAGGGCAATCCATTTCCGCTGGGCCGCCAGAGCCTCTTTCATCTCCGCATAGTCCTTTTGTCCCCAGAAACCGGAGGCAACGGAAGGGGTATTCATCCAGGCCAGGGCTCGGGAGATATTCAGGGCCTTGCCCGCCGGCCGGATGGTCTGGCTTTGAAGGATGCGGTGCGTGTTCCAGCGGAGATTATCCGCACGGCAGATAATATCCCACGTGGGGCAAAGACCAACCGTCACGATGGCGTTTTTGGTTTTCATGGCTGCGGTTCCGATTTTTTCCGGTCGAGAAAATCCTGAAGAATATCGCAGGCCGCCAGCATATCCCGGCGGTCTTTGCGCTTCTGGCGGGTGAGGCCGGTTTCATGAAGCTTTTCATCGGCAGCCTGACTGCTGAGACGCTCATCCTGCAAAAAGATGGGCAGATTCATTTTATTCCCCAGATTTTCAGCAAATTTCCGGGAGGCTTTGGCCTGAGGCCCTTCCGAGTCATCCATATTGAGGGGCAGCCCGACCACAACGGCTTCTACCTGATTTTCGGCAATCAGGGAGGCAATCTTCTGAAAAACCGGCTCGCTGCGGTTTTTATCGTTCGGAAGCTGGCACAACGGCGAAACAATGATTTCAGAAGGGTCGCAGATGGCCAGGCCCAATCGTTTGAAACCAAAATCGATTGCCAGATACCGCATGATTACAGGAACCGCTCGAATCCTTTTTCCTCCAGCCGCTTGATCAATCCTTTGAGATTATCCCCTTCTTCGCGGTGGCAGATCAGAGTGGCATCGTCCGTATGGATGATCGCCAGGTCATCGATCCCGATGGCGGCAATGAGGTGATCTCTGGATTCGCTGATGGCAATATTGTTGGTGCTGTCAATCCATTCGACGCAGGTGGTCGAAGTCGTGGCATTGTTGTCCGGATCGATATTGCCGATGGTATCGGCCAGATGCTGGTAGGAACCGACATCGCTCCAATAGCAGTCCAGTTCGCACATGAATACATCCCGGGCATGTTCCATCACGGCATAATCGATGCTGATGCTCTGCAGCCGGGGAAACTCCGCCTCGAGGACCTGGCTGCGATTTTCAGTATTCCACTCCTGCCCGATTCGGGCCAGCCGGGGGGCGTTCTGGGGCAGAAACTGTTCCAGATAGTTCAGAATGGTATCTACCCGCCACACAAAAATCCCGCTGTTCCAGCAATAATCCCCGGATCGAATATACTTGCTGGCGGTGCTTTTGTTGGGCTTTTCCTGAAACGCTTCTACCGGAAAGATCCCCTGCGTTCCGGATATTTCCTGTCCTCGTTTCAAATAGCCGAAACCGGTGTGGGCGTAGGCGGCTTTGATGCCGAAGGTGAATAACGCTTCCGGATGGTGCCGGAGATACGCAATCGATTTTTTCACGGCGTTATGGAGCGGCTCGACCGGCTCGATAATATGGTCCGCACTGAGCACCGCCATGGTGCAGCGGGGATCTTTGAGGGAAAGAACCGTCGCCGCCAGACCGATGGCATTGGCCGTGTTTCGCCCGACCGGTTCGCCGAGAATATTTTCCTGCGGCAGTTCGGGCAGGTGCTCATGGACCACATCGGAGTATTCGGCGTTGGTCACGACCAGAATATGGGCCGGATCAAAAAGCGAACTGATCCGGTTGACGCAGAGCCGCAGCAGAGACTGCCCGTTAAATAGATTGATAATCTGTTTGGGCTTGTTTTTCCGGCTCAGCGGCCAGAGCCTCTGCCCGGAACCGCCTGCCATAATCACTGCATAATCCATTTTTATCTCGCTTCCAGTTTATTTCTTGTCCAACTCAAAAACGGCATGAACCACGCGAACGGCCTTTTCCGCGTCTTCCGGATTAATCAGGCAGCTAATTTTAATCTCGCTGGTGGTGATGGCATTGATATTGACCTGGGCCTCGGCCAGCGCCTGGAACATTTTTTTGGCCACACCCGTATGGCTTCTCATACCCACGCCGACCGCGGATACTTTGGCCACCGGATTGCGGCAAACCACTTCCTGAAGGTGGAACTGCTTGCGAATCTCCTCCACCACCAGTTTGCCTTCCGCCAGATCCCCATAATCGACGGTAAAGCTGATGCTGGCCTCGCCCTTTTCATCAAAGGTCTGAATGATATCGTCCACCGCCACGTTATGTTCGGCCACGTGGGCAAAAACACTGGCCGCCACCCCCGGCCGATTCGGCAGACCGTTAAGCACAAACTGGGCTAGTTCTTTTTTCACGGCGACCCCCGAAACAACAATTTGTTCCATTTGTTTTACCTCTTGCGTTATATAAGTTCCTTCCGTATCCGTAAAGCTGGATCGTACATGAATCACAACATTGTACTTTTTCCCGAATTCAATCGCGCGGGAATGCATCACGCCGGCTCCCTGGCTGGCCAGCTCGAGCATTTCATCGTAACTGATTCTCTCGATTTTCCGGGCCTTGGGATCGATGCGCGGGTCGGTGGTATAAACCCCGTCCACATCGGTATAGATTTCACAATGATTGGCCTGCAGCACGGCGGCCAGGGCCAGGGCCGTGGTATCCGAGGCCCCGCGGCCCAGTGTGGTAATTTCGCCTCGTTCGTCGATGCCCTGGAAACCGGCGACAATCACGATTTTGCCGTTATCGAGTTCCTGCCGAATCCGGTCCGCATCGATCTTCTGGATGCGGGCCTTGGTATGGGCGGCGTCGGTAATCAAGCCGATCTGTCCGCCCGTCAGACTGATGGCTTCATGGCCGGCCGCATGGATGGCCATCGCCATTAAACTGATGCTGACCTGTTCCCCCGTCGTCAGCAGCATATCCAGTTCCCGCCGGGGCGGACTCTCGGTAATCTCTTTGGCCAGCGTAATCAGCTTATCGGTGGTCTTCCCCATGGCCGATACCACCATCACCACCCGCCTGCCTTCGAGCTTTTCTTGTATGGCCCGCCGCGCGGCCCGC
>JAKQBU010000259.1 GCA_029573975.1 Planctomycetota bacterium | reverse complement strand
GCCACGGAAAATACCGATGACGACTGGACGCACGATATCTACCGTTTTTCCTCTACCGATTTGCAAAACTGGAAAAAGGAACTGGTTATCCAACGCAAACCAGGGGAACATTTGTTTAATACTTCCGTCTGCCGCGACGATCAGGGCTATCTCATGGCCTATGATTCCAATGAGCCGGTGATGTGGTCATTCCGTTTTGCACGGTCGAAGGACCTTTCGCACTGGGAGGACGTTCCCGGATTGGAATTTACCGACCTGGAAGGCAAGATGGCACACGGCAATGCAACGATGCGTTACTTTGCGCCGTATTACTATGCGATCTATGGCATCTGGAGCTACCAGGGTGGGCCATGGGTACTTTACGAATATCAACTTCCTGAAACCAAATACGTTACGGTTGTGGCTCGCTCCAAAGACCTGGTTACCTGGGAGCTAAGTCCGACCCGATCCCCGATGCTCGAACCGGAACCGGGGGAGATGATTAACAATACCGATGCCGATTTATTTGAATACCAGGGCCGAACCTATATTTATTATAATGTCGGAAACCAGTACGATAAAGGTACGATCCGAGTGGCCATGTATGATGGGCCCATGAAAGAAATGCTGGAAGCCTATTTCCCCGAAGGCGTGCCGGCGGTTATTCAGTTCAATACGAAAGAGAAAAGATATATCTATCCTCACTAGGATAAAAAAGGAGACAAAAATTGCTAAAGACCAATCCCTTCCGTACTATGATTCCTTCAATAACTTTGGCAGTTTTCTGTGCAGGAATTCTGGTTTTGTGCTTCTGCCTGGGGGCTGTTGCCCAACCGCCAATCGACCTGGTCCATCAGCCGTATCTTCTCGATACCGGCCTGGTTTCACGCTCCATCTCGTTTGAGAATCCCACCGGCGCGCCCGGCGAAGGGGGCAAGGCGGCCAGCCGGCTAGGGGTCGGACGAAAAGGCGCACCCTCCCGGATTCTCAAGCCCGGTGAAACCGTCCAGCTATGTGATATTAAAGAAGGACCGGGCACGATCCGTCATATCTGGATGACGATGCGGGCCATGCCGCCCGATGTTGCCCCGGACCAGCCGGCGGTATTGCGTAGTCTGGTGATCCACGCCCAATGGGATGGCCAGGAACATCCAAGCATCGAGTGTCCCGTGGGAGACTTTTTCGGATTCGCACATGGCAAGGTATCGTCGTATCAATCGGCGGTCCACTCGCTGGGGACTTTATCGGGCCTGAATATCTGGCTGCCAATGCCGTTTACGAAGCAGGCAACGATTACCCTGACTAACGAGCACGAAAAAGAGGTCTTGCTTTATTATCAAATCGACTATACCCTCGGCGACCAGCATCCGGACGGCGTCGGCCGCCTCCATACCTTGTTCCGCCGCGAAAACCCAACCACCCAAAAACAGGATTTTGAACTCCTGCCGCAGCGCAAGGGCAAGGGGCGTTTCGTCGGGACCGTCATCGGCGTCCGAAATCTGCATCCGGAGCAATGGTGGGGGGAGGGGGAAGTTAAAATGTATATGGACGGCGATACGGAATTTCCCACGATTTGCGGCACGGGAAGCGAGGATTACGTCGGTTTCTCCTGGGGTATCAATGAGGGAACCTTCCTTTACAACGGATGCAGCTTGAAAGAGAAGAATTACATTTCCATGTATCGCTGGCATCTGCCGGATCCTATTTTCTGGCAGCAGGAAATACGTATTACGATCCAGCAGATCGCAAACGGCCCTGTACCCGAGCCGGAGGATGACTGGTCGTGTGCCGCCTTCTGGTATGAACCGATCCCCAGCGCACCGCTGCCGCCTATACCCGATGTGAAGGCTCGCACCACGGATATCTGGCCTGATCCACTGCCCATCGAATAGAAAACGCAAAACACAGTAAATCTCGGAAAGGAGTATCAAAAATGCGAA
>JAKQBU010000597.1 GCA_029573975.1 Planctomycetota bacterium | reverse complement strand
TGTTCCATTTGTTTTACCTCTTGCGTTATATAAGTTCCTTCCGTATCCGTAAAGCTGGATCGTACATGAATCACAACATTGTACTTTTTCCCGAATTCAATCGCGCGGGAATGCATCACACCGGCCCCCTGGCTGGCCAGCTCGAGCATTTCATCGTAACTGATCCGATCGATTTTCCGGGCCTTGGGCTCGATGCGCGGGTCGGTGGTATATACCCCGTCCACGTCGGTATAGATTTCACAATGATTGGCCTGCAAAACCGCAGCCAGGGCCAGGGCCGTGGTATCCGAGGCCCCGCGTCCCAGCGTGGTAATTTCGCCTCGTTCGTCTATCCCCTGGAAACCGGCGACAATCACGATATTACCGTTATCGAGTTCCTGCCGAATCCGGTCCGCATCGATTTTCTGGATGCGGGCCTTGGTATGGGCGGCGTCGGTAATCAAGCCGATCTGTCCGCCCGTCAGGCTGATGGCTTCATGGCCGGCCGCATGGATGGCCATCGCCATTAAACTGATGCTGACCTGTTCCCCCGTCGTCAGCAGCATATCCAGCTCCCGCCGGGGCGGACTATCGGTAATCTCTTTGGCCAGCGTAATCAGCTTATCGGTGGTCTTCCCCATGGCCGATACCACCATCACCACCCGCCTGCCTTCGAGCTTTTCTTGTATGGCCCGCCGCGCCGCCCGCCGGATTCGCTCGGCATCCGCCACGCTGGTGCCGCCAAACTTCATTACAACCAGATCCATAGATCTTTTATCCTTTCAGAAAATACTCCATTAATTCATGACCTTGGGCAATGCGAATGCCGCTGGCACGGCCGTTGGCTTCGCTATACACTTTTTTTTGCGTAGCCGCAATCCCCGTGCCGGCCAGGGCAAAGGGTACCGGATCGGCACAGTGGGTGCGCAGCCGGATCGGCGTCGGGTGATCGGGCAGCACCAGAATCCGCCAGGCATCCCGGCTCTGGAGGTGCTTGAGAACCGGCCCCACGATATGCAGATCAATATCCTCAATCGACTTGATTTTCCCATCCACCAGGCCGACATGCCCGGCTTCGTCAGGCGCTTCGATATGGACAAACACCAGATCGCAGGTCTCCAGAGCCTGGATCGCCGCCTGTCCCTTACCGGCATAATTCGTATCCAGATAACCGGTCGCGCCGGGCACTTCGATCACCTGCATCCCCATCAGCTTTCCCAGTCCCCGCATCAGATCCACGGCGGTAATCACCGCCCCGGAAAGGCCGAATTTGTCCCGAAACGAATCCATCTCCGGCCGCTTCCCCTGGCCCCAGAGCCATATGTGATTGGCGGGGTTCTCCCCCAGATCACGGCGGACTTTATTGACCTCGTGCTCGGCCAGAATCTCCCCGGCCTTTTCCATCAGTTGAATCAGCAGTTTGCCGGATTTGCCTTTGGGCAGATGTTTGGCCGCCGGCTGATCCATAATATCATGGGGAGCTACGGTTTCCAACTCGAAGGAACCGCCCCGAATAACCAGCAGATGGCGGTAGCTCACGCCGGGATAAAAAGCAATCTCCTCCGAACCCAGCCGCTCATTCAAATCGTGAATCAGCCGGGCCGCCTGCACGGAGTCAATATGGCCGGCGGAATAATCGATCATCTTTCCATCGGCGATCGTGACCAGATTGCAGCGGAAAATCCAGTCGTTGGGCCCGGTCTGGATATCCTGGGCCGCCGCCTCCAGAGGCGCCCGTCCCCGGTAATAAACCGCCGGATCGTATCCCATCAGGCTCATCAGGGCCACATCACTGCCGGGATGGAAATGTTCCGGCACATTATGGACCATCCCCTGCCGGCCGTGGATGCTGATCCAGTCGGTGTGGGGAATACTGGCCTTCTCCAGCACGGTTTGGCCCTTCAGCTCGGCCAGTGGTTCATCGGCCGCACCGTCCATGATGATAATCACGTATTTCATTCCGGTTCACCCGTGGGGGGAGTTACCACATTGATACAGATTGGTTTGGCTTTGATCACTTCGAGTTTCTCCAGCGAATTCAGGGCCTGGTCCAGATTCCCCTTGCGGACCAGGTGCGTCATGATGACCACCGGAACCACTTCCTTGGATTCGCTTTCGTGCTGAAGACAGCCGGAAATGCCGATCTGGTGATCGCCCAATACCTGCGCAATCTGCGCAAATACCCCGGGCTTGTCGATCGCCGAAAGCCGCAGATAAAATTTACTCATGATATCCGCCGTCGGACACAACCGGCAGGGTTCGGCCGTCCGGCCCAGTCCCGGCGTTTCGCGGAAGATCTGGCCGGCACTGCCGCGGGCCACACCGATAATATCGGCCACCACCGCGCTGGCGGTGGGCATCATACCCGCCCCGCGGCCGAAATACGAAGTATGCCCGACCGCATCCCCGAAAATACTCACCGCATTGTAGGCCCCGCTGACCTGGGCCAGCGGTTCATTATCGCTGATAAAAGAGGGATGCACCCGCAGGGAAAGCCCCTGGGCGGTGTCCTCGGCAATCGCCAGCAGCTTCATGGTATAGCCCAATTCGCAACCGTAGTGGATATCCGCCAGCTGCACCCCATCGATGCCCTGCACCGGAATCTTCTGATAGTCAATTTGCTTGCCGAAGGCCAGGCCGGCCAGAATCGCCAGCTTGTGCGCACTGTCGGCGCCGCTGACATCCAGGGTGGGGTCCGCTTCGGCATATCCGGCTGCCTGGGCTTCCCGCAAGGCCGTATCATAATCCTTCCCCTCCTGCGACATCCCGGTAAGTATATAATTGCAGGTCCCGTTGACGATCCCATACATCGCGCTGATTTGATTGGCGGTCAGGCCGGTCGCTATAGCACCAATAACGGGAATCCCGCCGCAGCAACTAGCCTCAAACGCCACACAGCGACCCTGCTTCCGGGCCGCCGCAAAAATCTCCTCGCCGCGCTCCGCCAGCAGGGCCTTGTTCGCGGTAACAACATCTTTTCCAGCCGCCAGCAGTTTCATCTGCAATTCGCCGGCAAAGGTGGTCCCGCCAACCAGCTCCACGGCAATCGATACCGCCGGATCCCGTATGACTTTTTCGATATCACTATGCAAAAGGCCCGGCGGCAGAGCGATCGGACGCAGCCGCTTCAGATCCTTATCGACTATATGGACCAATTCCAGACGCAAGCCGGTGCGGCTGTGGATCAGGTCGGCCCGTTCCAGCAGGATTTTCGCAACTCCCGAACCAACGGTCCCCAAACCGATCAATGCAATTTTTACTGTCTTTTCTGCCATAGGACCATTACCAGATTTATTCCATTCATATACAGGCATTTACAATCACAGCACGCCTGCCTTTGCTGATCAGACGGCTTACGATACCAGAACAACGGCAGCCTCACAGACCAGCCACAAACAGCCCAGCAATGTAACGCCGGATTCTTTACAGGTCAAGAAAAATTGCAAAACACCTTTGCCGGATTAAATCAGCACGTGGCAACCAAAATCGGCGGCAAGATCACCCGTTTTAGATCTGATGGCAGGCGTACCAGGCAGCCATGACATATTCGAGGATGAGTTCCAGCTCGTGCCCGCAGAAGATCCGGAGCCGATCCCGCAGATGGTCGGTTACCGTAAAGGGATCCTGGCTAGTCTGGACCATTTCAAGCAGGGCTTCAAATGAGATTTGGCCGCCATAGATTTCCTGGAGGTAATGCTCCAAGCGATGATGGATAACCGACAGGTCCTGAATGGCTTCGATATCGGCGGGAGACCGGCCGAAAAAATTCTCCAGTTCCAGGCCGTCCAGCGATTTTACGATAAATTTGGGCTTTAACCGGCCTGTCTCGATAAAAGATTTTATTTTTTGCGTCGCCCTTTCATTCATGAGAGAAACCATGCCGGAAAGCAGATAATGCTGGTTATGGGGAAAGAGGCGGCCCAGCAGCAGTTGCCCTTCCTGTAGCTCCAGCGTGATGATTTTTTCCGCAATGGCATACCGCAGCGGCGGACGAAGCAGATCCACCGCCACAAAACCACGCCCGGCTTTGATCTGCGTGATCTCGAAAAGACCAATCACAAAATCCAGGCAATTCCGGGCATCGGTTCGCTGCGCCTGGCTCAGGCCCGGCGAGTGCTTTTTAAACCAGTATATGGCCGGCGTGGTATTGATTTCGGGAATTTTGTAGTCAAAAACAAACCATTCAAGGCACCGCCCAACCACTTCCAGCTGGCCTTCGTACCCGCCCATGGTTCTCGGTTCGTCCCCGCAAAAAAAAGTAAACAGAGCGCGGCGGCGATAGGGAGCCACCAGGGGATCAGCTATCGCCTCCGCCATCAGCCGTTCAATGATTTCCAGCCGCTGCGGCAGAGACGGCAGGCGAACCGCTTCATGAGAAAAACCGGAAGAGGAATCTGTCCAATCATCATTACCGCGGGTCATACCGGTGAATCCTTTCCGATAAACAACTACTTCCTCATTTTCCGTAATCCCTATAACATAAACGGTTTAAAGTCAAGGAGAAACCGGCTGGGGATCTGAAAAACATGAACAGGGCCTCTGCCGCAGCAGAGATTGGTATCTAATCACATAACTTATCTCCCTATTAACCCGCATTTCTCACGGGATTTTGACTAATATATTGATAACTCAATGGCTCAACATGTCTTATGTACTATTTACCCGTTCGCCAACATCAACTGTCTGTTTTCAGCGCGAATTTTTGACCCGCCTTCGAGGCCGCAGGAGCTATCTTCCGCAGGCATATACGTTTATAGGTTGAGGACAGATAGCAACGAGAACAAAGAAGACGGGCAAAAAGACCGCTGAAAATCGAAAGTCCGTGAGAAATGCGGATAAAGCAATTAAAATACTCAATAAAACCAGAGAAAATCCCCCTTCCAGGGCTTTTTTCTTGACAATGCCGGTAGTAAACTTTCGCACTTTTGTTAATGAATTAAGCGGCTGGAGCCAGGGCTTCCAGCAGGAACTCGAATTTTTTATCATGAACGGCAGAAACACCGAACATACATTTTATTCTTTCCCGCC
>JAKQBU010000218.1 GCA_029573975.1 Planctomycetota bacterium | reverse complement strand
AACTGCAGATAGGATTTAATCACATTCTCCAGTTTTTGATGGGCCGTTTTTGCATTTCCAGCCGCTTGATTTCCGCCAGGTTCTTGTTTTGGATTTCGTCCCGCAGGGATACCTCCACCTCCTCGAATTTGATAAACCGCCCCTTGCCCTCGCAATACCCGCACGGAATCTTTCCCGTACCCAAACATTTTTTGCATTTGCTATCCGGCTGAATCCATCCTTTTTTCAAGTCGGCTTCCAGCCCTTTGACGTACATCGCCCGCAAAAATTCATCAAAGGTTACAGTATGGGTCTGGCCGGTATTGTTTTTAGTATCGGTTGTCTTTTTCCCCTGGCCTGGCGCGGCCTTCTCCGCGGTGAACAATGAGGGGGCTGCTTTTTTCAAATCCTCCAGCTTATACAAATGGCCCTGGTAAAAGTACCGCTCTTTGACTCCCTCATAATTTCCAATCCCCTTTTGAAATTTTTCTAGCAGTTGTTTTTTCCCCATGACCGACGATCCGTTCCAGATCAGATCCAGTTCCATTTGCTTCTCGAAACCATACACCCAGGACTGGTCCTGTACTGGCGGCTTATCGCCCTCGCCGGCTACGATTCCAGCCCACCCCAATACTAAAAAAATAATCATTCTGCTTTTCATACCGATCTCCTTTAAAAGATTTTAACCGTTCCGATCAACTGTTTCATTTTAACCGCCGCCGACCGGGCTGGCAAGCGGCTATGCTCAATCCTTTATAAAATGGTTTTTCCTGAATATTTACGCGGCTGGCTCTCCTGGTCCCGCAGCTTGTTGATGTCCGGGTCAAACCGCTGCCCGGCATTGCAATAGTATTTCGCGCAGATGGCCGGGTCGTTGCCCAGCCAGGCGGCGATCTTATAATAGCTTACCCCATTCTGCGCCAAAAGGGAAGCGAAGGTGTGGCGCAGGATCCGCCAGGTGATGATCCGGCCGGGGAAGATATTCTTGATCGGCAGCAGCATCTTGTCCAGCGTCCGCGCCCCCAGCGGCTTGCGGCCCGCCGAGCCGCCGGCGCTCTGGTGCCGGCTGGTGATCACGTACCAGGCCGGCTCCGGGTGGATGGCCGCGTGCAGGTTCGAGAGGTCCGCGTAGAGCCGGTCCAGGATCGGGATCACCCGGCACTTGCGATTCTTGACGAGAAACGTTTTTTTATTGATCACCTGGATGAGCTGGCGGTTCAGGTCGATGTCGCTCCATTGCAGGTGGCCCAGTTCCCGCCGCCGCATCCCGGTGCCGATGGCGATCTTGATGGCCAGGGACACCCCGTGCATCTCGGCGGCCATGATAAACCGGTGACACTCATCGTCCGTCAGGTAGTCCGGCGGGCTGACGATCGCCTTGGGCAGGGCCGCCCCGCGGCAGGGGTGGTAGCTCAGCGCGTTGCAGCGGAGCAGATAGGTGCAAAAACTGCTGATACTGGCCTTGTGATTGCCCAGGGTGTTGGGGCTGTAGTAGTCCGCCAGAAAATTCAGATATTGCTGCACGGAAAGATAGGTAAGCTGGGCCGGCTCGGTGGCTTTGGTATAGATCAAAAACCGCCAAACCTGTGTTTTTTTGGTGATGGCGGTCGGCCGGGCCAGAGTTTTTTGGTTAATTTGATCCCATTCCAAAAAAATTTTTGCAATCCTAACATATTGAAATCCCTAGGGTTAATCTTTGGTACGCCCATAATATCGTCCTTTCTGGTAAAAAAACTTAAAAAATTTTATTGAAATCCCGTCCGTGGCCGATACTTTAGACAACGTACTTGCTTCGGGCGCGGTTTTATATCACTTTGTTCATGTTTTGCTATACTTTGTTCAACATTTACCAACTCAACCCAATCACCCTATCTTGCCATTATCCACCCTGTTTTCACATGATATGCACCGGTTTATAATTGCGCGAAAACGGCCACGGTGAATGGCCAAAATTGCGCAAGGCAAAAAAATTTTTGCTGAGGATTGACAAGGGTTTACGGTGATTTCGGACAAAAAAAATGGGAAAAACCTTGCGCATTCGTGGACATCGGCCCTGGGGTAGAGAGACATTTTTTTAACAAAAGGAGGTCCGATATGATTATATGGAACATAGTCAAGCTGTTGGTGGCGTTGGGATTGTGCCTGTCGGCTGTTATTCTGCCCGCCGTACCGTACCCGGAAAACGGCAATGCATTAACCTGTCCCCTGTATGAATATAAATATGATGATTATGGCAACCAGACCTTGATTCGCGATAACGTCAAGCAATATGCAGGTGAACCGATTACAATCATAGGGTGCAAGTTTCATTTTACGTAATATTTTCATGCTGATTGACGAAGGCGCAGGTAATGATGCCAGAAGCGGTCCCAGCGCTGGGATTTGACATAGGTTCGCAGCGACAGGATCCGTTGGCCGCCCACACGCGACCAGCGC